>NZ_PNDF01000003.1:0-8301 GCF_005887195.1 Pseudoalteromonas sp. S1650
AACAATGAATGATAGGCGTTTTTCTGGTACGGCTTGAGGAGCGTATCAAAGCCGATATCTAGCTGCTGCTAAAAGCATAGCTAGTACAGGTGAATTAGATATAATTGCGGCTGGAATCGTCGCAAGGGTAACACCCGCATCTCAGCAGAAACAATCTGTTAAAACGAAAGTCTTCGAATTATCGAAGTTGGATTTTGGATCTGAGAAAAAAGAAGCTGCCTAGCTGTTAAGCTAGACTGTAGAAGCCCAGTGATGAGAGTGAACCGATGTCGCTGGGTAGTTCACCGCTGATTCACATTGTTGCTCGGTAAATTTACCAATATGACAATCATTAGGTTTAACTTCTAGGTAGTTAGCCAACTGTCTGTACACATCAACTCTTGCAAAACCATACTCTTTCCAAAGTACATCTAATATTTTGTGTGCCTTTTGTCTTGCGCTTCTAGTGCCGGCATTAGCCAGGGTTCCTTGAGGTAAGTTATCTCCTTTGTGCACTGCAACGTATGAATCACATCCTGATTTGTAGTTTTCACAAAGATAAATTAAACCGTGATCTTTACCTTTGAATATGTGCTTTGATTCTGAAAGTGATGCTAACCCGGAACAGTATTCACATCGAACTTTGATGTCCACTGCAGCTCTTGAGTTTCTTCCCATCACAATATCTTCCAGAAAGTGGATGAAATACATTCGCATCGATTTTTCAGCTAAGTCAGTTAAGTAATTAGCTTTATGCTTCAGCTCCCCTATAAGTGCCAGAGATAGAGCTTCATGCCGGTGATCAGAGAGCAACTTGCTTAGTTCATTTACATAGCTATACGTAGAAGCATCAACTATTCCAGACTTAGATAGTTGCTCTTGGACCAGTTTTTTTAGATCGACTTGGTTTAAATAAATCACAGCTTTGCCTTGTTTTAGTGTTTGTATGTCTTCCATTAAACCCTGGTTAAACAATTGCGCTGGAATTCAAAAAAAACTCAATTTTCTCGATTTTAATCTCTGCCTCAATTTTTTTGCGTGAAATAATGAGTGGCATAAGGAGGTGTAAATGAACCAAAAAAATCAATACCAGTCTCCCAATTAGCCCTTTATTACTCAGATAGAGAATTATTTAGGAAAGCTAAAGGTGGTGCATTCGATAAAAAACTGGCTAAAAGAGGCACGCGAGAGCACGCCCGGGCAGGTAAAAGTTCAAATCTAATACGCGCTGTGTTTTTAACTATTATAGGTTTCATATGTTACTTATTATTCAAATTTTCCTAGTTTTCTCTATCGTAGTGATCGTACTTATTGCAAAAGGGTATAGCGTTAAGAGAAAGCTACAAGTGCCTCTTTATTATCTATTTCTTGGTGGTGATGTTGGGGGGCGAAAACCAATAAAGGTAGAAAATAAGAATCTAGTCGGTATGCCAGATGCCCTATTCTTCAATCTATTAAAGCTTAGGTTTGTTGTATGTGAGTTTAAGTCTCGAAACTATACTGGAGTAAATTTATATGAAAGAGCTCAAATTACATTGTATATGGGAATGCTGAACAAATGGTATCTACCTGCACCGCAAGGTATTGTTGCATATGGTAATGGTTTTGCTGTTCGAGTTAGGTTTAATAAATCATTGTTCAATGAAGTTTGCGGTCTTCGAAAGCTGTGCTTAGTTGAATTGGGCAAGTTTTAACAACTCGCTTCATCTTCATCTGCAATTTATCTGTGCGTACACATACATATACGTGTACGCACAGAGGTGATTACCCCCTTCCCTTCTCTTTATTTGCAAGTTCTAGAGCTTCTTTAATTGAATAACCTTGAGACTTAAACTTGTCTACTAACTCCCTGTCATCTGGATCTGTTGAGTAAACTAGTTGGGTTTCTTTATCTACAAAAAGCTTAACTATTTCCCTCGATTGCCCGTATCTCACTAAGATTTCTGAGTAATGGCCCTTATCAGTATGAACGCTTTTCATTAAATCATAGTCTTGATCTGTACCATCATACGCTTTTAACTCTTTGAGTTTATCAACGGCTTCCGGTTCCTGGGCCAACATAAACTTCCATGGACTATTGTTAACAATGGCCATCCCTGCTTGGCTTTGGTAAGCATCAAGTAAGCTCTGTGTGATACAAATGCCAGCTGCACGTGTTTTCCTGAATCGACGCCAACCTGTTTCAAGGAATTCGGCTAGATAATTGATTTTACCCGGTTTGTCTTTAAGGTATTCCCAAGCTTCATCGAGAATGAAAAGTTTTCTTTGTTTGTTGCCTGATAAAAACATTGCATGTTGAGCTGCGTTGATGAGGCTCATCAGAACACATTGTGATAAGTGAGGTTGCGAGGATAGTTCATCCATCTCACAAACGATTAATCGTGATTTGAAGTTTATTGGTGGGTATTTCTTACCAAAAAAGTCTCCAAAAATTCCGCCTTCACACCATGGTTTTAGTTGGCGCCCTATCCTCTTAATTTCAACATCTTGATGCTTTTCACACAGCTCAGAAAAGTCTGTGATTGATGAACCTTTCCCTTTAAGGTTCCAAAGCTCAGTGAGTACTGTAAGCATTTCTGTAGATTGGTAGTCACTTAAATCACCTGATTCTGACGCCATTGCTTTCAGCAAGGAATGAACCATGGCTGCTTGACCTTCTTTGCCATAAAAGTCATCAATATTTGCAAATGGATCAAGTGAAAACTTCATGTTCTCATTGAAGTCAATGAATTGAGCATTCTTATACTGGCTTGCTAAGTTTTCATATGAGCGACCTTTGTCAATAACAAACACTTGAGCGCCGTCAGTATCGCTGCCCACATCAAGCCGGCTTTTAACACCAGAGCCTAGATATGAAGTGATTAGCTTATTATTGAAAAATGACTTACCAGCTCCAGAGCGAGCGCAAATAAGTGCATTAAAAGAACCATCTGTTTCAAATATGTCTAAACCGAATATTTGCCCAAAGCGCGTGACAAACTCTAGAATTGGCCGTGAAGTGTTTCCTTTCCAACTCGCGCTATGTGGTAATAAAAATACAGCCCCTTTTGCCGTCCATTCATCAAACCGGTCTGATAATTTTATATATTCATCATCAAGTCCAAGAGGTAAAGCGTTTAAGAAAGTGCTAGGCGCCAAAATTGTTTCTATGTTGAACTTGTACTCTTTACGTTTGAAGAATGCCTGCAGCTTCCTAGTCGCAGTGAATGTTTCTTTCTTGTTCTCACCAAGGACTATCATGCTTAGGCTAATTTTACATAATCTTGAGTTTTTCAGTTCATCTTCGATTGCAAAATAATCTTGTGCCTGGTCTTTCAAGGTTGAAACCCACTCCAGCATTTTTCCTTTTGCTTGTTTTTTTAGCCATTTGTTACGGCGATCAAATTCTTCATTTGCCGAATGAATACTTGGTAACTGTACGTTAAGCGTCATTAAATATGGGTTCCAAGCAACCGTTCGCTTGCCAAAACGCCAATCACCTAGCAGGTTTATAATATCACCGTAGTTCAAGTAATCGGGTGTTTGCTTGAGGGTCATGACTGAAGCAAATCCATTTGACTTCTCATCTAAAGATGAAAATTCTAGGCCATATTCATCACGGTTAATTATTCCGCCCTGCTCTAATATTTGCGCACCAAGTGGGACAAGCTTGTTGATTTTTACTTTATCTCGCCAAAGCGCATTAGGTGAGTGATTGAAGAAAGTCTGCATTCTTGAAAGCCATTCTTCATCATTTAAAATCAATGGGGCTAAGCCTAACCCTTCGAATATTGAATATGTTCTATCTTTTATCTCTAGGAACTCTTTGAGCTCTTTATCGGAAGGGATAAAGTTTTTAACTGGGATTTTTACTGTGATCCAATGTTCAAAATCTCTTGGCCGGATACCTGATTTTTTATCAAGAGACTCTTTTCTTGCTTTAGAGTAATAATTAATTACTGATTCGCTCATTGCATCAGCCAGCTCACCGTCTTCACCACCAATCCGCTTCCCTCGTAGTTGCCTGTAACCATTTAGAAAGCCATCTATTCGTGGTAAAGCAGCTAGGCTTAGTTGAATTAATGTGTTGTGAGGAAACTCATCAGATAGAAAGCCTTCGTAGGCTGTTCTTATTTCGTTGTTTACCCCGTTAGTTGGTTGGCAGGCGATAACAAATCCAATGTAACCGCCTTCCATTAAGAACATTTGATATTCTTTAATGTATTCCATTACACAGTTTAATTCTGCGGCTTTATTACCTCCGAGAAGCTTTTGTTGATCTTCAATGGTGCTTCGCCAAAGGGGGCCAGCAAAATTCTGCTGGGTTTCTTCGATATCTGGATTCAATATCTTTTCGATAGCTTCTTGGATTTTATTCAGCATGCTATACACCTATTTTACTTATTAGCCTCAGGCTTAGGTCTAGAAATGCTCAACGGATCGATACCTTTGGCCATAGTTTCTTTTCTTTGGCTTGTTACTTTGCTTTTCTTTATTGTTTGAAATGGTAATACTCGACTTGGGCGCATTTGAGCTTGATGGCCTGTTACCCAGCGTCTTGGTTGTAATTCAACATAAACGAAGCCTGGAATATTCAAATCTCCAGACTTGTCTTCCCAAGCAGCAACATAAATACGCATTGCTTTAGCTTCTTCTAGAACCGCGAGAGGCTCTGGCGCGATATCATTTGGAAGGTAATTGAAAGTTCTTAAGTCATCTAACTCATCGTGTGATTGTTTCGAATATGACATTGTGTCATTGCTAGCGATACCAACAATGTTGGCTTTGTCATAATCCTGTGCGTTTTGTCTTCGCAAACTTCTTGGTTCATATACGTATGTGATGTCTTCCCCTTCACTATTAACGTAAATGACTTTTTGGTTTCCTTCTGAATTTGACTTTTTTTCACCTTCGTTTTTTGCATATTCTGCAGTCATCATGTGCTCAAGGTGGTCTTGATTGTTGGTTAACTCATAAACCTCCATCGGCCCTTTACAGAGAGCAAGTTCCGGTTTACCTGCACATGAAAATTCCTCTTCACCAATCGTAAATGCTGAACACCCAGAAAATAATGAGGCTATGGCTAGAATTGAGCTGATTTTAAAGATTTCTTTCATTGCTAGTTACTCCATCTCAAGCCACGCATCAAAATCGCTTGGTAGTCCATTAAAGGTTAAACCATCTTCACGAACTAGGAATGGGGTCCCTCTAGCCTCAAGCAATCCCATAACGATAGGTGCTTTTTGAACTGCCTTGGCATCGCAGTCTTCTCTCATTTCTGTTGCTAGTTTTGTCTTGTTCATAAGGTCGATGACAGCTTTAGATTTATCAACAGCGCAATTTAGGCGTTTAGACTCAAGTAAAGATTGGCTGCCCAGCATCGCTGTTAGTACAAAGTCGACATTGTACTTTTCTGGAGATTGCTGAATTTTATTGAACAGGGCGTGGCAGTATCCGCAATTAGGGTCAACGAATATTGTTGCTTGCTTAGGTATGTCTTGGTTACCAAATGATAGTGTTGCAAGCTCATCTAGTTTTACGCCCATTTTTTCAAGAGGGACACGGTGAGCATTTCTTGCTTCGCTCAACTCATCAATAGTTCGTCTAAACCATGTATCAATTAACAGCCCTTGAAAGACAAAGCGGCCATTCTTAGATACAAAATATGTTTGTCCTGATTTAGTCTTAACTAGCATTAAGTTTTCAACAGGGAGTTCTTGAATACCTTCGATATCACCTTTTTGAGAAAGAGTTTGTTTTAATTCTTTCGGATTAATTGATTTCGCCATTGAGGATACGCTTAAAAGACTTGCAGTTGCTAATAGACTAATAGCCGTGACTTTTTTCTTTAGTGACATTGTGACTTACCTTTAAATTGATAGACATGTCATTGTAATCTTGGCAATAGCATGAAAATGGAAGATTAATTACTGATTTTTGATTTTTTCATGGGTTTAGACAAAACAGAATTTTACTAACTCGAGGGTTGATATGCTTGTTTAATCAACTAATTATTTTGTGTTTCTGATATTTATAGCTCTAAATGCTTAATGACATGCATATAAAAGCCTTAAGTAGGTAAAATACTGATCTAGGGTTAAGGTTCATATATACCAATGTTAACGAATAAAGATTGTCACATATCAAGACTTCACAATGACATGTTGTTGTCGAAATGAAACATCTTCGTAATATTCCTCATCGAATGCATCACACCAGGAGTTTATTTGTTCATTTGTAAGAGACTACTGTAAAGAGCCACTTTCCAAAACTAACGGTCAGCTTCTATGAGGTATTCGTTGCTTTATACCGCGTTCAATTGATAGAGCGTTGGCAATAATACCGAGCTTTTCATTTTCACTATTAAGGAAGTCATCGAGTGTTTTATTAAGGTGGAGTGTCGCGACAGGGGATCGAAGAGCCAGCTATGCCGTTTAGATTGATTCGTTGCCATGTTATCAAATTATCTAATAACATTTCATTCATTAATGAACGACTTACATAGCCCTGTGCATTTGCAAAAGTTGCTCGTGTAAACATAGCCTTCCTACGGTCTTGTGTTCTCTTATGTTCTCAATTGAAAATGTAGGTTAAATAGCCTCGACATAAATTTAGGGCATTTTCGTACTGAGCTTCACCTGTTATTTGTTTTGATTCAGTGCTACTTGTTAAGTTCAAGAACTCTTGAATCATTGTAGTGAATTGTTGGAATGTCCTGCTTTTATTTTTCCATGGAGAGCAATTTTACTTTTTAGCTTTTAGGAATCTACCAGGTAGCGCCTAGTGCTCTATCTAAATCTAAAGAGCCTAAGCGAGGTCAATCTAGGTGTTGGTGAAACGCGCTCCACCACGAAGTTGTGGCTCTAATTAAAACCTTCTTGCTGATCCAAATATTGCTTAATAACCTGATTCCATAATGTGCACTTTTGAAATGATTAATCTTGCATAATTGGCGAATTCACCCTGAATAATTTAAGGTGAAATAGTGTAACTACCTGATTAATTTGGCTTTTTTTAATTTCTTTGCCTGGCGAATATTTAAGGTTTTCTGTACTTAACTACCAGAATTAAATGAAGTGCAATTAAATATTTGCAGTGAGATTTAGTTTCATATTCCAACTTGACAACTCGACCTTATACAGTAGTCTATACAGTACATGAAAAAGACGCTCAGATACAACTACAGGCTAAATCCTACGCCAGAACAAGAAGCTAAGCTTATTGAGTTTGGTGCGACAGCGCGTGGCACTTGGAATCTGTTGTTGTCTGAAAATATGCGTCGATATGAGTACGATAAGACGTTCTTGTTTTACAAAGAAATGGCCTCGCTTCTTAAGGAATTAAAGCCTTTCTAAGAGTTTGCGTGGATTAAATCTTTTGATTCAGCAGCGGCTCAGCAGGTTGCTCACGATTTAGAAACTGCTGTTAAGAATGCTTTTTCAAAGGTTCGTTTGCAGCGCTTTCCAAAGCATAAAGTCTCATACAAAAAGAAAAAACTTCACAACGACTCGTTTCGAGCCGTCAATAATTCCAATTGCATTCGAATCGAAAATGGCGCTATCAGTATTCCGAAAGTCGGCAAAGTGCCAATCGTTCTGCATCGTGAGCTAGTGAGCAAAATTAAGACCGTCACTGTTCAATATCGTCACGGAAAATGGGAATGCAGTATCACTCAGGAAGTGGAATGTAAAACGGCTAAACAAGTTTTGGAAACGATCACTGGCTTTGACATCAACTCAAAGCAAACGGTGGTTGGTTCGAACGGTTTCGTGGCCGACAATCCGAAGTTTTTAAGGCAAGCAATAGAGAAGTTAAATCAATTGCAACGCCAGTTTGCACGTCGAACCAAAGGTTCAAATCGCTGGCAAAAAACAAAACAACGCATCAATAAATTATACGGAAAAATCTCAAGGCAAAGGCTGGACTTTGCGCACAAAACTTCACGACAGATAACCAATGAAAATGATATTTTAGTGTTCGAAGATTTAAACGTAAAAGCGATGCAAAAGTTCAATGGTAGTATGGTTGCAGATAACGTGATGGGTTTGATCACTCAGCTTTCAAAGTACAAAGCTGAGCTAGAAGGCAAGCTCTATCATGAAATAGGTCGTTTTGAAAAATCCACTGGAATTTGTTCGGAGTGCGGGCAACGCCATGTTTTAACATTGAATGATAGGCGTTTTACTTGTACGGCTTGCGGAGCGTATCAAAGCCGAGATCTAGCTGCTGCTAAAAGCATAGCTAGTACAGGTGAATTAGATATAATTGCGGCTGGAATCGTCGCAAGGGTAACACCCGCATCTCAGCAGAAACAATCTGTTATAACGAAAGTCTTCGACTTAT
>NZ_PNDF01000030.1:0-60115 GCF_005887195.1 Pseudoalteromonas sp. S1650
ACGACTCATAAATCACCTCGTTAGTTGAAACGTGGTGATAAATTAGGCCATCTGCAAAAACATGCCTAGGTGTGGTTGCTGTTACGGTTACAGTTAATGAACTTAAAGCCATAACGGTTACAGGCAGTGAAACCAAAATTTTTGGAAGCCGTACAAGAAAGGCATTTCAAATCTAGGTTTGTAAAAAGTCACCGTTGTGGACTTATTGGAATGAAGTAAGTTTGGTTGAAAACTTACAAAATAAAAATGAACAGTTCATAAAAAGCTATAAATACGAGAAAACCCAAATTAACCAAAAAGGGCCTAAAAAACCTTAAAATCTAACGACTAATGAACCTGCTTATTAAGATTAATATACTATTTAACATAATATAAATTATAGGAAGTAAAGCGTCTCTACATAGCTATACCTATTCTCTGCGCATATTAAGTCCAATACTAGACGGTATCGGACATTAAGGTGTTGTTTTATCATATTATTCATTTTATTAGTGCTTGTTTCTTGAGCTTAGTTATCTCATGACTTATATTAAAACTATCAACTTGAGATGTAACGATAAGATGTAAACGATATGGAATTTGTGAAGCCGTTAGAACCTATTTTGATAATCGATGATATGCAAGATATCCGCGACTATCTAAATCAAATTTTAACTGGTCTTGGTTTTGACGATATTTTAGAAAGTCGAGATTTTGAATCAGCTAAAACCGTAATTGAAGAAAAGTCGCCTAACGTAATCTTTCTTGATATTGAACTACCTAACACTGACGGTACGGAAATTCTTGAATACTTAAATGACCGCCATCCTCATACTCATGTTGTTATGTGCTCTGGTCATAATAGTCTTGAGAATGTGCAAAACACCTGGGAATTAGGTGCAAAAGGTTTTATCGCCAAACCATTCAACGCAAAAAAAGTCGACTCTGTTATGAAACGTCTAGAATTGATGGAAACCATAACAAATTAAGTAGTTTATGAATTCGACAATCCAACTCATTATAGATGACCTATCAACGGCCATTTTTGGTAAGCAACAACAAATCAAACTCGCCCTTACTTGTTTATTTAGTGAAGGCCACCTGTTAATTGAAGATTTACCAGGCATGGGAAAAACCACTTTATCTCATGCACTTGCCGCAGTTCTTGGCTTGTCATATCAACGTATTCAATTCACTAGCGATTTATTACCTTCTGACATTCTTGGTACAAACATCTTTGATGCTAAAGAACATAGTTTTTCATTTCATCAAGGCCCAGTATTTAGCCAAGTTGTTTTAGGTGATGAAATTAACCGTGCAGGTCCTAAAACACAAAGTGCACTGTTAGAAGCAATGGAAGAAAAACAAGTTACGGTAGATTCGGTTAAACACGCCCTACCATCACCATTTTTTGTGATTGCTACGCAAAATCCAGTGCATCAATCTGGTACTTATCCGTTACCTGAGTCACAATTAGACCGCTTTTTCATGCGTATTAGTTTAGGCTTTCCTGATAAACAAGCTGAGAAAAACCTCATTTTAGGCCTAAACAATCGTAATTATGACGACTTGCCTGTTCGTATTAATCCTGAGCAACTTGCTGTTATTCAAAAAGAAATTAATAAAGTAACGATAAGCAACTCGGTGGTTGATTATATCCTTGAGCTAGTTGCGTTTACTCGCCAAGATAACCATTTTGTAAACCCATTATCACCAAGAGCCAGCATTGCGCTTGCCCGAGCTGCAAAGTCATGGGCGTATATTGAAGGTCGTGATTTTGTAATGCCTGAAGATGTACAAGCGGTTTTTCCTAGTGTGACTGATCACAGGCTTGGCTTAAACGCTGGTGACAGTGGCTATGCACTTAAACATGTGCCTGTAAGCTTATAAAACATGTTTAAGCGCCCTGCTTTTATTGAGCAATTTCGTCAATCTATTTTTAATAAGCTATTAAAAAATAAGCATAAAACTAACGAAATTGAGCTTCAACATAAAACGATTTATGTATTACCCTCAAAACTTGGTGGGCAGTTTTTACTAATTGCATTACTGAACTTTGTGATGGGCATTAACTATCAAAACAACCTGATTTTAGCCATGGCGTATTTAATGGTGGTTGTTTTGGTGTTTGCGATACTCACCGGCTATAAGAATGTGAGAGGTTTGTCGGTTAAATACCAGTCAGTAAACGAAAGTTATGCGCCAAAAGCCCCTATTGCGCGTTTTCAAATTCAAGCACAATCATACTGTGAACTTATAAAACTGATTAATGACAACCTTGAGTCTGAAACTGTGTCACTGCAAAGTAAAGAGAAAAAGACCGTTGAAATAGCGCTAAAATGCTGTGAACGTGGTGCATATGGCTTTGATAGAATCAAAATCATTAGCCACTTTCCTTTTGGTTTGGTGTCTGTGTGGAGTTATATAGAGCCAACCGAAACGGTTTATGTTTACCCACAGCCTATCGCCACTGAAAAGCTTGATACACAGCTCCATGACAATGACGTACATGACGGCGATAACGCACAAGTTAAAGCCGGTAATGATGACTTTTATCAACTTACTCCTTTTGTGCAAGGTACAGCGCTAAATAAGGTATCGTGGAAACACTACGCTAAAACTCAGCAGCTATTAACGAAAGAATTTACCAGTGACGCATCACAGGAATTAGCACTTAATTTCAATATGTTGAGTGGCAATAGTGAGCATAGATTAAGCCAGTTATGTTTTTTGGTGAACCAATTAACCGACCAACAAATGGCGTTTTCGTTGACCTTACCCAATAAACATATTGCGAAAGGCCAAGGGGTCAACCATCAAAAAGCCTGCTTGCAAGCATTAGCGGAGTTTTAATTATGAATACACCGCTTATAAATACCGTTTTATCACTGCTGTTTATTGTTACCAGTGGCTTTTTGTTTACTGAAGTACCTACTCCATTCTTAGCCATATTGGCTGGCCTTAGCTTTTTAAACCTGTTTTTAGGTAAGTTTTATAAAAAACTAAATGGATTGGTGGCGAATATTTTGGCTGCGGTTTGCTTAGTTGCCTTATTTGTTCTGGTTGGCGTGGGCGATACGGTCAAGTTATTTGTATCCATGATGCTACTTGCTAGTAGCTTTAAATTGCTACAAGCGAAAACCGTTAAACAGTATCAAACCGTTTGTTTACTGGTGTTTTTTAACCTTTCAACCGTGTATTTGTTTCATCAAGGGTTATTTGAAACCTTGGTAGTCAGTGTACTTTATATTGTTAACTTCGCGGTACTTGGCTATTTAACTAGCCCGCAAAGCTTTAAGGCAGCTAACAAACAAAGTTTTAAAACCATACTACTAGCCTTACCCATAGCGGCGTTTTTGATTTTATTTTTACCTAAAATTCCAGCGTTTTGGCAGCTACCGGGGCCAAAGCTTGCTAAAACGGGTTTATCAGAGCAAGTTAACCCCTTTTCTATTGCGAAATTAGCGGAATCTGATGACTTAGTTTTTCGGGTAGAGCAACAGCCAGGGCAAAACTTACAAGCCCCCTATTACTGGCGCAGCCTTATTCATGATGAGTTTAATGGTAGTGAATGGCTAATATCGGACATTTTGAAGTCTCAACAATTTAACCCAATTCGCCGTACAATTACTCAAAGTAATAGCATTAATTATCAGGTTATTGCAGAGCCCTCATCTTCTAATTGGCTTTTTGCACTTGGCTTTGCGCAAAGTGATAATTCTGATGTGCACTCAACCTACAATGGTTTGTTAAAGCGCAAAGGTAACTTAAACAAAAATATTAAATACGCGGTAACCAGTAGTGAGGCTATGCTGAGTCTAAATGACTTTGAAAAACGCTTATATACCCGCTTACCTAAAACAACTAATCCACAAACGACGGCACTGGCAAACCAGCTGGCTGCTGAGCATGAAAATGCGCAAGCTTACTTTAACGCGCTACTAGATTACTTTAATCAGCAGCAGTTTGCTTACACATTAACGCCTACCCCCATGTATGGTGATAATACACTAGACCAGTTTGTGTTTGATACCAAACGTGGCTTTTGTGGTCACTATGCCAGCACCGCTGCATTCATGTTTCGTGTCGCCGGTTACCCTGCCCGTGTTGTGTCGGGGTATTTAGGCGGTGAACAAACTAAAGCTGCTACGCTCAATATCTATCAATACGATGCGCATGCATGGGTTGAAGTGTTCTTCGATGAAAAGTGGCACATATTTGATGCTACCGCTGTTGTTGCTCCTGAGCGTTTAAACGGTTCGTTATCACAACTGGGTGATTTAAACGAAAGCTTTAACGACAATCTTAACTTTGGTCTAAAACGCTGGAGCCATTTTAAAGCAATAAACTGGCTTAGAATTCATCTTGAAGAGCTCGACTATAAATGGACTAACTGGGTGCTTACGTTTGATCAAGAATCACAACAAAGTCTATTTGATTCACTGTTTGGTAATAAGTCAGCATGGCTAACACCTTTAATTGTGTTAGGTACATTATTACTAAGTTTTACTGGCTATTTCTTATATAACAAACGCCCTGTTCGAAGTAGAGAGCCGCTGGTTGATGACATCACTAAGCTATACCTGTGGGCAAAAAAGCAAGGCATTGAGTCAGTTGATACCAACACGCCACTGCAAAATATTGCTTTAATTAAACAGCAAAAGCCTAGAACAGAGGCATATTTAAGTGAGTTTGAGCAAATAATCATCGAAGTACGTTATCAACAGCAATCATATAACCAAAATCGCAAAAACCGCGTACGAGTTCTGTTAAACTCTCTCAAAACAGCCAAATAGAGAACAATATGAATGCAGTAATTGTCGGCGTTATGTTGATGCTGATCCTGACACTTTGTCGAATTAATGTCATTGTGGCGATGACGGTAAGCGCAATTGTTGCGGGTTTGACCGCAGGCCTTGGTTTATCACAAACCGTAAATGCATTTAATGATGGCTTATCGGGCGGCGCTGAAATAGCACTGAGCTATGCGATGTTAGGTGCATTTGCGGTGGCTATTTCTAAGTCGGGTTTAACCCGTATTTTAGCGTCTAAGTTACTAAAACAAGTAAACGACAATAGCCACAAAGGCGAAACGACACTTAGTTATCTTATATTGAGCATTATTTTGTTGTGTGCGATCTCGTCGCAAAATTTGATACCCGTGCATATTGCTTTTATACCAATTCTAATACCGCCCCTACTTGTTGTTTTTAACAAGTTACGCCTTGATAGACGTGCCATTGCGTGTATCTTAACCTTCGGCTTAGCCACCTCTTATATGGTGCTACCTTATGGTTTTGGTGGCATTTACTTATACTCGATACTACACAAGAACCTCACTGAAAATGGCTTAGAGATTGTTAATACTCAAGTGCCGATGGCAATGATCATTCCAGCCATTGGCATGTTATTTGGTTTATTGGTTGCGGTGTTTATATCTTATCGAAAACGCCGTAGTTACGAGTCTCACAGCCTAACAGAGCAACAGCAAGAGGTTGTCATTGAACAGCCTAAAAAGGTGTTAGCAGTGGGAATTACCGCCGTACTTTGTTCATTAGTGGCACAAAATATTAGTGGCTCTATGATCCTAGGTGGTCTTGTTGGGGTAGCTATATTTACCTTATTCGGTGTTGTAAAGCTTGAACAAAACGGCGATGTATTTAGTAAAGGCATTGCTATGATGGCGATGATTGGCTTTATTATGATTTCGGCGCAAGGTTTTGCTTCAGTGATGAAAGCAACCGGTGATGTAGCTTCATTAGTTAGCTCTGCAGCAGGGTTGATTGAAGGTAACAAACCCCTTGCCGCTGCGTTAATTTTAGTCGTTGGCTTATTAATCACCATGGGCATTGGTAGCTCGTTTTCGACAGTGCCAATTATAGCCACCCTGTTTGTACCACTTTGTATGGAACTAAACTTTTCTGTTATGGCTACTGCGGCACTGGTTGGAACTGCTGGTGCGCTAGGTGATGCAGGCTCCCCTGCCTCTGATTCAACACTTGGCCCAACATCTGGCTTAAATGCAGATGGTCAACACGACCATATTTGGGACTCTGTCGTGCCTACTTTTATCCATTTTAATATTCCACTACTGATTGCTGGCTGGGTTGCGGCAATGGTGTTGTAAAATTAGTATTGTTTATTTTAAAGCCCCAATTTGGGGCTTTCTTATTGGCTGAATAAAATACGTAAAGCACGATTTAAATCATGAAATCTGATTGGTTTAGTAAGCACTTTGTCCATTCCTGCTTCTAAGCAAGCGCTCTTATCTTGTTTAGAAGCATTTGCAGTTAATGCCACAATAGGTATGGTGAGGTTTAGTTTCTCGCGCATGTACTTAGTTGCACTTATTCCATCCATAACCGGCATCATCATATCCATAAGAACCAAATCAAAAGTACTTGCTTGCACTTTTTCAATTGCCTGCTGGCCGTTATCTGCAAGTGTTACATGATGGTTAAGTTTTTCTAGGAATGTCTTAATTAACACCTGATTCGTTTTATTATCTTCTGTTACTAAAATAGAAATCGGCTCAAGTGACTGTTCTTGTTCCTGTGTGTGAGTGGTCTCTTTTACCAAGGTAAAGGGTATCACTATCGTAAATTTAGTGCCTACGTTAGGCTCACTAACAACAGTGATAGTTCCTTTCATAAGATCGACCAGACTTTTTGTAATACTCAGCCCAAGACCTATCCCTTCAGCTTGCCTGTTTACGCCATCATCATGTTGTTTGAAAGCGTCATAGATTGTCTCAAGTTGAGACTGAGACATACCTTGCCCTGTATCCGAGATCTCAAAAATAAGTTCTTTTTCGTTACTATCAACTTTAAAATTAACAGTACCAACTTTAGTAAATTTAATCGCATTATCTAAAATATTAAATAGGATCTGTCCAACGCGAGCACTATCTATATCGATAGTTTTAGGTAATCCCGTTTTTATTTCAGATGAAAAAATAACGCCCGTGCTTTGGCTTGTTTCTAAGAATTGAGAAGCGATATTTTTAACCAATGTATAAATGTCTGTCGCTTTGACATCAAGTTGCAGTGAGCCACTTTCGATTTTTGAAAAATCTAAAACATCGCTTATCAGATCTAGAAGAAGGTCTGCACTAGTATTAGCGTAATTTAACCACCTACTCTGTTTTTCATTTAACTCAGAGTCAGCGAGTAGTTCTAACATGCCAACAATGGCGTTCATTGGGGTTCTTATTTCATGCGACATAACAGTTAAAAATTGCGATTTTGCAAGACTGGCTTCTTCAGCCTTGTTCTTCGCTAGATTAAGTGCATACTCTCTATCTTTATTTACTGTTATATCTTTTGCAATACCCATATAGCCTTTGAAATGGCCATTTGCATCATATTGCGGTTTACCACTAAAAGACACCCAAGCTTGAGGTGATGAATTTATCTCAAATTCAAAATCTATAAATTCATTTTGTTCTGACAATAAGTGTTTAAATTGAGACCACTTTTTTAACTGCGTTTGTTCATGTTCAGTTATTACATCGTCAAATGTTTTATTCAGGAAATGCCTTTTGTATAGATTGTTTGCTACGTTTGAGGTTAATACGTTTGTAAACAGATTATTTTCTGTGGTTTTCCAAAACCATTCACTGGCAAAGTCATTAAATAGATTTGAAAGCTCAGCTAAACGGCTTAATAGTGAAGTCGAATGAAATTTTTGCCTGTTAAGCCTCGTTTGATGTTCTAATTGATGTGCAACTTGTTGAAGTAAAATTTGTAATGGCATTGATTCAAGTTCGTTAAAACAAGCTCCTGGTTCAATAGATAAAAATACCAGACATTGAGCTTTACCAAATCCTGTTTTTACTTGAAAGACTAAAGCACTCTCTACATTGCTTGGGGTTCTAAACATGCTGCTATTGTTAATCTCAACCCATAACATTGAGTCATCAATCAAAGCATCAATAAACAATGTTTCTTCAAAATCGAAATACTTCATAGTACGCATTTCGACTGATGCTTTATTGTTTTCAATATTAATTAAGCAAAGCTCATTAAAACTAAAATAAGGATTAAGTAAAACTTGAAGTTCTTTTTTAACAGTTTGATTTTCTGTTATTCCATTAAACTGTCTTAGCACAATTGGTAATTGCTCTAAGTTAATACCCGCCATGGCTTTTCCTATCAAAAATTGCATCGCATAATGCAAATATAGAAAAAAGAATTAGATTCATCCATATATTTTTTAAAAAATTATCGATATTTCATCATATTAGCTAAATCTTAAAAATGGTATGCCTTATGCTTTTAATTGGTATGAACTAATTAGGGTGAATCAAATGAAAATTGTATGTATTGGTGGTGGCCACGGCTTATCTCATATGCTTAGTGCAATTAGACCACATTGCGCAGAACTCACTGCAATTGTCGCAACAACTGATAATGGTGGTAGTACAGGAAAACTAAGAAATAGTCAGGGGGGCGTTGCTTTAGGTGATATAAGACGTTGTTGCCTACAACTTGCCGATGATGACTCATTAGTACATAAAGTATTTCACCATCGCTTTGAAGGCGGTGAGTTAGATGGTCATAGTTTAGGTAATTTAACACTGCTAGGGTTATCACAACAAACTAACTCTGCGACTCAGGCAATTGCTTGGTTCAATGCGATGTTGGGCAATTCTGAAACCATTTTGCCAATGTCTGATGAGCCAACCGATTTATTAGCTGTTTTACCAAACGGTGAAAAAATTATTGGTGAATGCCAGATAGACTCGCTAACTCAGTTACCTGAATATGTCACTCTATCTCAAAATGTAAATGCGGCTCCAGGTGCTGTTGAAGCAATACATAATGCTGACTTAATTTTAATTGGTCCTGGTAGCCTGATAACCAGTGTTATGCCAGCTATGCTTGTAGAAGATATCGCTCAAGCAATTAACATGACTTCAGCGTGTCGAGTGTTTATAGAAAATATTGCAAAAGAAACAAGTGTAATTAAATCATTAGATTTAAAACCCGTTGATTGGCTTGAAAGTATGCTGGGATATTCATTTTGTGATTTAAGTATTTCACACGACGCACTTAGCGAAATTGTTTCACATTTTGATGATGTGATTAAAACACCAAATCAGCAACATGATATTGAACAACTTAGTACTGTTTTTGGTGAGATACTTAAAATGCCATTAATTTTGGAGGCTGATAAATCAAGCCGAACTGATCAAGCTATTTCCATGCTTTAGTGTTAGTGAAAATTGATCTTGCAGTGTCTCGATTAAATCATGCAATTCATGATCGAATTGTTCAGCTTTGGCTTTGTGCTCAATTTGTTCAGCAATAGAACCTACAGAAAGCGCGCCATAGCTTCGGCTACTGCTTTTCAGACTATGAGCATTTAAAGAAATAGTTGCTTGTTTTGTTGTATCAGCAATATCGTTAACAATTTGTGTGGATTCAGTGAGGTACACTTGTAGTAGCTGTTTTGCTAGGTCTTCACCAACATCCTGTTGCAATTGTGCAAATGTAGCAGTATCTATCATGTTTTTTCCTTGGAGTAGATATGAAGTACAGTGTTATTTTATTTGTAGATTCAAGCATCATTGGCGGCATCGAAAGCCATATCATCGCCCTATGCAATTTGCTTGAACAATATAATATTAAAAGCTCAGTTTTGTTTTATCAAGATCATAATAACATCGCATTTTACAATCGTTTAGATAATGCAAATATTGACTACCAATTTGCGGGCGGAAGTTTTTTTGATTTTTACAAAATTATCAAAGGGTTACCATCTAGTTCGTTACTTCATACTCATGGTTATAAAGCAAGTATATTAGGCAAGCTCGCTTGCTTAATGCAAAGTCGCCGTTGTATATCTACTTATCATGCCGGTGAGCAAGGTCAGGGACTCGTTTATTTATATAACAGGCTTGATAAGCTTTTAAGCTACTTTTCATTTAATTTTGCCGTTTCAGATATTCTTTCAAAACAGATTTACAAAGCAGAACTACTGGAAAACTTTATCAGTTTGAATAATAAATCTAAGCACTCAATAAACATTGAGAGAGAGCCAATTAACGTTGGCTTTGTTGGCCGCTTATCTTACGAGAAAGCCCCTGATATATTTATTGAGACTGCTAAACAATTTTCATCTGAATATCTTAATTTTCATATGTTTGGTGATGGACCAATGGCAAGTGAATTAGATTTAACAGCAATAACTTATCATGGACAATGTGAGCCAGAACAAATATGGCCACATTTAGATGTATTGGTTGTTTGTTCAAGGGCTGAAGGTTTACCTATGGTTGTACTTGAAGCAATGTCTAATGGTGTACTAGTGATTTCTGCACCTGTTGGCCAACTTGTTAAAATCATTGAGCATTTAAAAAATGGCTTACTAATGACTGATTCAAGCACTGACGCATTAGTAAACCAATTAAATTACTTACGATCACTCAGTGCTGAGCAAAAGCGCAATATGCTCAAAAATGCTAAGCAATTAGTTGAGCAACGTTTTTCAGGTAAACAGCAATTTGAACAATTAAATAAGGCTTATACCGCTAGCTTACCTGCATTTCCTCCCAACTCTTGATTTTTCTGTAAAGTGTTGAAGGACTCACATCTAACAAGGCCGCTGCTTTTGGAATATTGTTATCACAAGCATCGATAGACTGTTCTATATAGCGTTTTTCAACTAACCAAAGGGGTTCTATATCTGACTGAGAAAACTCTGCTGGTTTTTCATCAATTGAAATTATTTCTGAAGATATAGGCGTACTATCCTCAAATTGTGTTTTAACCCTATGACTTGGTTCAGAAGCTGCCGTTTCGACTGACTGGTTTTGGCTATGAGGTAAAGCAGGGATCATATTTGTTTCTATATAATCCTCATTGTGAAGTACGAGAATATTTCTAATTGTATTTTCTAGTTGTCGAACATTACCCGGCCAACTGTATTTTAAAAACATGTTTTTAACAGCATCAGACATGCCCCTGTAACTACGCCCTTCCTCTTTACTAATTTTTTTGAATAAGGCATCTGCTATCTCAATAACGTCTCTGCCACGTTTATTAAGAGGTGGTAAAGTGACAGGAATAACATGTAAACGATAATATAGATCCTCGCGGAAACGCCCTTCTTTAACCTCAAGCAAAGGATCACGATTTGTTGCACAAACAAAACGTACATCAACTTTAACCTCTTTTTCACTCCCTACTTGCTGATAACAACCAGTTTGAATAAAGCGTAAGAGTTTACTCTGAAGATTAATATCCATTTCGCAGAGCTCATCTAAAAATAAAGTTCCTCCATCAGCTTGGCCGGCAGCCCCTTCACGGTTTGCAATGGCCCCTGTAAATGCGCCTTTTAAATGTCCAAAAATCTCACTTTCAATTAAATCTTTAGGAATTGCGGCACAATTCAAAGCAACAAAGGGTTTATTTGCACGCGGAGATGCTAGGTGCACTGCACGGGCACATAATTCTTTTCCTGTACCACTTTCACCAGTAATAAAAACGGTTGCTTTGCTTGCTGAGGCAGATTTAATAATTTGGTAAACAGATTGCATTTCAGCAGAGCTGCCAATCAAATCAAAGTACTGTCCATTCTCATAGGTACTTTTGTATGTTTTTACGGTTTGCTTTAAGTCTTTTAGTTTTAATCCGTTATTTACAGTGATCCGAAAGCGATCCGCTTCAATGGGTTTTTCTAAAAAGTCACTCGCACCTAATTTAATTGCTTTAATGGCCATTTCTTTTGTTGCATGGCCTGTTAAGACAATTACCTGCGGAGAGTTCTCAGCATTTAATGATGATAAAATATCAAGGCCATTCATATCCGGCAGCATGACATCTAATATGATCAGGTCTGGTTGAAATTCTTCTAAAGCAGCTATCGCCTGCTCGCCGGTGTAAGCGATGCGCGTATTTACACCCGTGGGTATTAAGTATGACTGGTACATTAAAGCCAGTGACTCAGTATCTTCAACAATGAGAATTTTAGGTGGCATTGGTATGTCCTTATTTTAATAGCTGTTGAGATAAAGTGATTATGATACAAAACCTTACTAATAGCTTAGTGTGAAATCGCTCAGTTTGTAAACTCAAACTTTAGTGTTTGTTGATCACAATGAGTGATGCATCATCAACTTCTTCAGATAACTTCACTTGACTGGCTTGCCATAAACCATATGCAAAATCTTCATTGTAGAGTTTGTTTGCGTTTAATTTCGATACTATTTGATCCACTTCATCTAAGTGTTGGTTATCTAACCAACCATCTGTAAAGATTAATATGTGCTCAACCTCAGCTAGTTCATATTGGTAATGCTTAAATTGATGTTGATCATTAAGGCCAAGCAAAGGATCTGTGCCAACTAGCTGCTCTAAACGGCCTTGTTTATTAATAACACAAGGCGCAGGATGACCCGCATTGAACCAATGTAAACGGTTATCTTCGATATAAATTATCAACAAGGTTACTAAGCTTGATTTACATAAGCGCTGCTCAGAAAGGGCTCTATTCAACATAGGTAGTACGGTCTCTAAAGGGATCTCTGTTGCTAAACAACCACTTAAAAAACCTTTAATAGCAAAGCTCTCTTTTAAAGCGACTAGACCATGTCCCATCATATCGCCAATTACCACGGCGTTGCTATGCTGGTGGGGATACAAACAAAAATCTCCCCCCATTTGGCTTATAATTGAGCCAAAATTATAAGCGTTATACGTTTCTAGCTCACGTTTGGTTGGCGCTCTGTCCTCATTAACAAAGTACTTTAAAGCAGAGAACCGATGAACAATTCTTTCAATACTTTGCAGTAATCTAGTCTTGGTAACAGGTTTAACTAGATAATCATCAACGCCGAGCATATTAATTCTTTTGATCAACTCTTCACTGTCATCCCCCGTGAGCATAACAACTGATAAATTAATTTTTAGATTTGACTGGTTTAGTCGTTTTAATAGCGGTTCACTCGTACCATTTTTAAGCTTGTGGTCTAACAGTAAAATCGTCGCACCTGAGGTCAGGATCTCTTGCCAACCTGATTCAATGTCTTCGCAACAAATTACTTGAAAATGTTCGGATAAATAGGCTTTAAGCAGAGCCAATTGTGACTTATCATCATCAATGTATATCAATGTTGGCCGCTTATCGATATTGTTTAAAGAGAAAGAAAATGTATTAAATTGATGATGAGTATTATAGCTAGCATTAGGAAAATAATGCTTGATAAGCGCAACCCCCATCCCCCCTTCAACAAGCTCACCACTGTCTATTTCCCAATTTGATGAGTGATTATTAAAAATATCATAACTTTTAAATGAATCTTTAAAATCAATTCGTAACTGCTGGTTTGATACTTTAAATATACTAAATAACAAAGGCTTATCATTTTTCTTTGTGTGGCGTAGTAAATTAGTTAAATACTCGGTTGCGACAAGGCCTGCAGCATCAATGTCTTGGTGCTTGACACTAATTGCAGTAAGGATATGTTTTAAAACATGCCGTATCTCACTCACTATCGGCCAATCTAGCGTATAACTCTTTTGATAAAGGCAGTCCATTTGTCTCTCAATATGCAGTAAACAACCAACGTTGTTTAATTATTTTATTTATTAGGTAATTAGAAAGTTTAGGCCATTTATGTTGGTGCGTTTTAAGTGACTCAATCAAACGTGTACCCAGTGGAGCAAAGTTATGCTGTGCGACTACAATTTTAATCTCAGTCAATCCTGCTTGCTCTAGATTTGTAATGCCATGGCACAGTGCTTCTTCATCATTTAAACCTAATGAAACAGTCAAAAATGTCATGTCAGTACATAAGCTTAGCGCATGTAATGGTACATTGCCTCGATTACACTTAAGTGCTGGGCTCATATCAATAAACACATAGTCATATTCTTGTTTTATTCGTTCAATTGCATCGTTTAGGATTGATTTGTTTTTAACTGATTCCAGCTCATTTAGATGCTGCATAGTTAAAATATCAACGTGATCTGTGCTAATAATATTTAATTGACAACTTATATCACTAAAGCACCATGGCCCAACGTCAGTACTTTGGTTCTGATCAAGTTTAAAAGGCGAAATTGGGTTCAAATCAATGATCAAAACTTTTTTTGATTGATTGCATAGTCTTGTTGCAACGCTAGTACATAAGGAAGTTGACCCCTCACTTCCTGTTAAAGATATAAAACAAATACAGCGAGCTTTAAGGTTATCAATTTCATTACAAACTGCTTCAAGCTCTTGGTATTGAGAAGGTATCATTTTCATAGGCCCACCACTAAAGCGATTACTGTTATGAAGTCGAGAAAGTTAGATTTAAATTGGCTAATTAAATCCTGACCTTTATCTGGCACATAAAGCGTATCGCCGGCACGTAACACAGGGATATACGCTGAATTCGGATTCTTAACAAACTCTTCTAAATCAAATACACGAGACTGCTCTTTACAGCATGAATGATTAACCACCACAATTTTGTCTATGAGTGCAGAGCTTGATGGACCGCCTGCTTCTGCTAGTACGTCAAGTACCGTCATAGTGTCATCAAAGCTGTAACGACCAGGCTTTTCAACAGCCCCCATAATACGCACTACTTGCTCTTTAGGGGTACGTAACCAATCTTTATCTTTTTCAGGAATGTAAATGGTATCGCCTGGTAAAACGTGTGGAAACAGTGTTTCATCGCCTGTTTCAAAATAAAGTGCGAGGTTTAACTTACTAACCTTTGCAGTGTTTCCATTACGATGGGTAATACGAATATTACGTAAATCTGCATTATCTGTAGGACCATCAGCCGCGGCTAAAATATCAATAAAATGCATATTAGTATTAAATGCATAGCGGCCTGGAGAACCAACTTGCCCCATTATATAAATAGATTTACTTGATTCTTGGCGGATCCATTGCGATTTATTATCAGCAGGATCAACTGGCAGTTCCTCAACAATGATAGTGTCGCCAGCAATCAAGTTGGGTAATTCATAGTTTCCTGCATCATTAATTGTATACTGCTCTAAATCGAAACGTTTAGTGACTTCACCGTTACGAACGATCTTTATATCATTGATATTTGCGCCTTTAGTAGGCCCGCCTGCATGCGCAAGTAAATCTGTGAAATCCATTTCGGGACTCCATTCATAACGGCCCGGTGATTGGATTGCGCCGATAATTTTAATTGCGCGTTTTGGTGGCACTTTCAACCAACTTTTTTCATTTTGGTCAGTCTTTTCTGGAACAAAAATCACATCTCCTGGGTTTAAGTTAGGCACTTTTACAGTCACAATTCCTTCACTGTAGCCTTGCAGATCGAATAAAATACTTTCGCCCGATGGCGTTAAAATCTTAATCTGGCGAGTTTCTGCAAAGCGAGTCGGCCCGCCGGCATTTGCAAGAATATCTAAAAAGCTGGTACTATCGCCGGCCTCATAAGCACCCGGCTTTTGTACTTCACCCATGATGTAGACGGTACGTGATGTAGTGTTTACATCATCAACCATGATAGGCACGTAAATCGTAGAACCAGCTTTTAGTGCAGGCATTGTATCGTTGTTAGGTTTATCCAAATACGCTTTTAGGTCAAAAACAACAGGTGTTTTGTCTACGATAACGCGAATTTTGGTTACATCTGCGTAGCGAGTTACGCCTTCAGCTCGCATCAATGCATCTAATACACTCATATTTTCTTTGAATGAAAAACTACCTGGATTGTGGACTTCACCAAGTAAGGTGATTGCACTGTTATCGCTGGCATCACCGGATGCACTTAATGTTTGCGCATCAAAATCGATTTGTACATTGCCTAATAGTGGTGATACAGGTACGAATACTGTGTCGGCACTTTGTAATTGGGGTAATAAGTCAATGTTGCCTGAATCTAAATAGGCTTTGTAATTGAATTCTATTACATCGTTACCGCGACGAATTTGTAGTCTGTCTAGCTGTGCCCCTGGTTTCAAGCCACCTGCACGTGCAATGACCATTTGGATATTACCATCACGGGGAATACTGACTTGAGATGGGTCGTTCACATAACCCATAACATTAATAAAAATATCTCTAGAACGAATTTCGACATAAAAATCGTCCATCGCAACATAGACTTCGCTCAATGCAGCACGTAGTTGCTGTTCAATTTCAGCAAGTTCAGCGCCAGTTACTTTAATCTTACCAAGCTCAGGTAAAGTGATGGTGCCATCTTTGGCAACTTCAAATGGTTCATCAAACTCTACTTCACCCGGTAAGTAGAAATATATTTTGTTTCCGACTTGAACTTGCTCTGCAACAGCGAGTGTTGAGAACATAAGTAAGCATATTAAAATTAATTGTTTCATATTATTGCCCCTTAGGACCATTTAAAACTTTGGTCCAACTGGATAATGCATGTACTTTTTTGTTCGTATCTTTGTCAGTAATATCAATAACTATCGCTTCTACACGTCTATCTGAGTGGCGTTTAGCATTTGAGTCGGGCTCATTGCTATAAGGTGATAAACTACCTTGTGTGAGCGTTGTAATCGTAGCTGGATTAACCCCGTAAATTCCTAACCAATGTTTAACCGTCTCTGCACGTTTCAATGCTAATTCATAGTTATTGGTTTGTTGCCCGCTAATATCTGTATGCCCTACTAGTAATAAATTGATTTTATCTACTTGTTTTATTAAGTCAGCCGCTTGTGATAATCGAGAGATGTATTTAGGTGTTACTTGAAAGTCATTAAAAGAGAATTGATTGTCACTATTTAGCAGCTCAGTGATCTGCTCTTTCAATGATGCAGTCATCACCTGCTCATTCTCCGTTGGGCCAGCACATTGCGTCATCGCATTAACTGTTTCAAAGTGTTTTGATAACTGGTTTAGGCCGTGGTAATGGATCAAAAGATCATGCTCTGCGTCTTCCCACATTTGGGCTGCGATTAAACGACGTATACGATTTTCATAAATTTGAGCTTTAAGCAATTGAGCGGGCATACATTGTTTGATGCCTTGAGCTTTCAACAAATCTAATTTCAAAACGTGATGTTCAAACTCACTCAAAACCACTGTTTCTTGTGTATCGTAAATAAGCTCATTTTGTTCATCGGTTAATGGGTAATTTTGGTATTTTTCGGCCCAGCCTCCTTGTCCTTCATCAGGCCAAGAAGCACATCCGCCAATTATAATCAGTAAAACTGTTATTAGTATGTGCTTCATAACTCACCTCACGCGATGTCAGCTTGCTCAATGAATGGGATGGTTTTATCTACTCTTAGTAAACTCATTAATTTATGTGGTTGACCTGAAACGTTCAGTAAAGAAAGCTTTTGGCCTTTTTTCTCAATTCGTTTATATAAAAATACCATGGCACCAATACCTGAGGAGTCGATGAAGGTGGTGTCACTAAAATCAAGAACCACATTAGATTGTTCACTCGTGGCTACCGTTTCGAACTGATCTTTGAAGCTATCGACTGCTAAGCCAGAGAAATCATTTGGTAAAGTGATGAATGTGGTATTTGCATCAGATTTAGTTGTATTAGTCATGATTTTCTACCTTTAAGATGGTTTGGTTAATCTTACTGTTACAACTTAAATGCCAGAATATAAGATATTGATAATTTTAAGTTTTTATTTACTTTGTGCATAATGCAATTAATTTATAGGAATTAATTTGCATTATGCAACTGATTTTGACCATAAAACTATTGGCCTTTTCCTGTAAAAACAACCATTAGCGTTTTGACAATTATTGAGCATTCTAATTTTAGCCATGCTAATGGCGTAGACATACTAAGTGAATAGGCATAATCCCAACCAATTTTACTGCGAGCATCTTCTATTGATTCGTCGTAGCCATTCATTACTTGGGCAAGACCCGAAATACCAGGTTTTACGCCATAAGTTCGTTGACAAAAATAGGGGATATTTTTTTCTAACTTTGCATAGAAAACTGGACGCTCTGGTCTTGGACCAATTAATGACATATCCCCTTTAAGAACGTTTATTAATTGCGGTAACTCATCAATACGCGTTTTTCTCATAAATCTGCCAATAGGAGTAATTCGTGGATCATCCTTACTCGCCCATACGGCACCTGATTTTAATTCAGCATCAACAACCATAGAGCGAAACTTATATACATTAAATAATTTGACAAAGTCATCTGAGCTTTCACCGACACGAAGTTGGCTAAAAATAATCGGGCCTTTAGAAGTTAATTTAATTGCGATAGCGGCAAATAAACAAATGGGCCAAACGAGAGCGATTGCAATTAATGCACCGATAACATCACAGCCACGCTTTATAACCTTCACAAGCGACTTACCAGATATCTCACAAGAAGAACGATTCACATTGTTATCCCTCACACGTCGCCAAGGGGCATTAAAGTACCCTAGCTCGTAGCGTATAATTCCATATAAAGACAGAAAATAACTGT
This sequence comes from Pseudoalteromonas sp. S1650, assembly GCF_005887195.1. Lineage (NCBI taxonomy): Bacteria > Pseudomonadati > Pseudomonadota > Gammaproteobacteria > Alteromonadales > Pseudoalteromonadaceae > Pseudoalteromonas > Pseudoalteromonas sp. S1650. The sequence continues at coordinate 18,379 of NZ_PNDF01000030.1, forward strand.
TTAAAATATAGTTTGTTTTATCCAAAATAGGTACGCGTATTTTAATATTAAAAACACTCTTTAACAGCTCAACACCGTGTAAGCTTAAAATGCCTATGGCTAAAAACACTGCCCATGTGGTTTTCATGAATGCAGCTTCGAATAAAATACACAAGTAGATACACGCTAAGATAATCGGCATCACGCCGCGCAGTACTTTATGCGAAAAAAAGTTTAAACTCGTCCAACCAAGCTGAGGCTTTAGAAGCTGTTTTAGGGACTTAATTTGTTGCCAATTCCCTGCTCCAAGGCGGATACGACGTTTGTAGTCTTCTTGTTGTAAATCGCATTCACGCTCATAAATAACAACGTCTTCATCTAATACTGCCTTACCACCTTGTGCAAGCGCATTCATAGATAAAATAAAGTCATCATTAATAGTGTTATCATCAAGCTCTATTGCCGATGTTGAACGCATCGCAAACATGGCACCAGGCACACCAATTACTGCACCTAGCTCGGACTCAGATAGTTTTACTTGATTTTGATACTTCCAATATGCTTTTTGTGCATCTGGAGCCCTATCATCAAGTGTGTACACTCCCGTAGAAATAGCAACTTTTGGATTACTAAATTTATCGGCGACCTTATTTAAAGCATCAATGCTCAATAGCGCGCTCACGTCAGTGAACAATAAAATATCATTTTGAAATTTTGCTAACCCCATTAATGTATTTAATCCATGCACTTTACCTTTGTTCTCTTCCCTGACATGGAAAAAACATTGCACACCATGGCTCAGTAAAACACGTTGAGCCTCATAAGCTCTGTTCACCGTCGCATCTGTGCAACCATCAAAATAGACATGTATGCTGTAATGATCATTGTCATATAACAATGAGGCTAAGTTATGTAACTTTTCTGCTATGTGGTCTTGTTCGTTATACGCGCACATTAAAATACCAATATTTGGCTGATAGGTTTTAGGGTCAGACTTGCTATTTTTGTGTTTAGATTTGTGACTTTTTGCAGCCCAATTAACCATGATTGGATATCCAACATGGTGGTAAATTGCAACGAATACTAATACTAAAAATACGATACTGAAAATTGTCATCATAGCCTCCCATCACGCTAACGCTGTGTATAAATTGTCATATTGACTACTCATGGTCCGTGCATCAGCAACAGCAATAGCATGATGACGAATAGGATTTCCGTTTGGTAATTGCAAAGTACGTAATATTGCAGGGGCAATTAGCTTGTAGTTATTTGCTGCTATCAATTCCCCCTCTTTATCAGTTACAACTTCGTGAATACCACCTACATCAGATGCGACAATAGGTACTCCACATGCCATCGCTTCAATGATAGACAGGGGCAGACCTTCTCGTTTCGAATATAGACACATAACATCGATGCTAGAGTAAAAAACTCTCATGTCGTGTATGTTTCCTAAGAAATGTACTCGCGATTTTAAATCATAGCTTTCAACAGCTTTGTGGAGTAAATCTCTCTGGTCACCATCGCCTGCAAATACAAGGTGATAATTCTCAGGCAAATAAATGAGAGCATGTATTAAGTCTTTATGCCCTTTACCTTCAATTAGTCGGGCTGCACACCCGATCAACTGAACATTTTCTGGTAAGTTTAACTGCTGGCGTGCACATGATTTATCTATTGCTTTAAATTGCTCGCAATCAATACCATTTAAAATTGTCTGTTGAGGTATGATTGACGTTTTTGATTGAAACTCATTGGCTACGATGTTTGCATCTGCTACCCAATGAATATGTGTTAATAAGTTAAGAGCTCTGGTGAAAAAACGTTGCTTAATATTGTTTAAATACCAAGCATCATGAATAGTCGAAACATGGCGAATACGCTTAGTTGTTAATGAACACACAATACCAGCGTACAGTAATGGACCTATATGATGACTATGAATAATATCTATTTGCTGCTCTTTTATAAGCGCCTTTAATTTTTTTATAACCGAACCTTTAAAGCCAGGTGCTTTATTTAAACAAAAAACACTGCTTTTATAATTGCTAAGTTCCGGCCATTGTTTGATTGCTGACTCCTTATCACCTTCTAACGAGACGATGATGGTTGTTTGGCTATATTGACTATTCTTTAATAGCGTAATTGCCATTTTTTCTAGGCCGCCAACTTCTAAATGCTGTACTAAGTGCATTACCTTCATAAAGGTTCTCCTTCAATATGCTTGTTAGATGCACTGCTGTTTATAATTGGCAGGACAGTTACTACGTGTGCATTACTAAGCTTTTCAATAGTTTGAATATCTTTTAGATGGCTGTCGCAAAGTGAAGCAACAAATACACTTGCTCCACCTGTAAACATTCCAAGCACAACTCCAATCACGATTGTCATGACTAAAGAGGTATTGATTGGTTGCGTTGGGCTATAGGCGCGTTCAATTGTTTTTACTTTGTCTGGGCCTTCATATTTAACAAGTTTTCCTGTTACTTTTGCCATTTCGTATCGGCTTAACATATCTTTGTACAACGATTGTTTAACTTCGTAATCTCGTTCTAATTTTCTTAGCTGTTTTTCTACATCGCTGGTAATTAATAATCTCTCGCTTACCTCTTTTACCTGTTCTTCTAGCATTGCAAATTCTTGTTCCTGTTGAAGCAGGTTATTTTTAGCCTCTTCTAAGGCAAGCAGCTGAGAAACCAATACACTGGATTCTTTATTTTCACCCGAAGGCAAGGTATTAACCATTTGCCAAAGTTGATCTAAATTCGAGGTATCTAAATCTTCGCTTGATTCAAGTAATGACTGCTGACGCGCTTTTAAGTTTTTTAAAGTACGTGTTTTTTCAATAACTTTACTGTGCTTATCTGTATAACGAGTGCGCAGTAGACTTAATTCAGATTCTGTACGAATAATTTTTTCTTCTAACTTCCCTAGGATTGGATTAGCTTGCCCTACTTTATTTTTTAGTGCATTGAGCTTTGCTTTAGCACCAGAAAGAGCAATTAATTTCTGCTGTTTTTCCGATAATAATTTATCGAATGTTTCGCGGTTGCTATGTAAAACCGTTGGTAATGTATTGCTATTTTGGCTTTTAAATTTAGCAAGAGATTCTTCAGATACTTCTAACTCTTGGCGTAACCCTTCAAGTTGTTGAAAGAAAAATTGTTCTGACGTATCTAAAGAGGCTTTAGTTGGCGCAAGTAAGCGTTCAATAAATTTCTCTACCACTTTTTCAAGTACAGGTTTCATTTGACTTTGGTCGTGCCATATAAAGTTTATACGCACTAATTCATCGCCGATTAATGACAAAGAGAGAGCTTTAGAGAGCTTTTGATGAATTTCTTCAACTTGTTTTGGCGTTGCATCTTCTGCGATTAAATTAGTTTCCTTAGCGACAGCAATAAGTACTTTTCTGCTTATAACTAAAGTTCTAAGTGCTGCCATACGATCTGATAACTGAAATGAAAAAGACAGATCATCTAAGTACGGATTTAAAAGTGCAGATTCTTCAATCAAAATGGTTGCGTGGTTGGTATATTGTTTTTGAGCAGTCAGCCCCATGAAAATAACAACAAGAGGCACAATGCAAAACGGAATAATAAAAAGCTTAATACGCGTGTAAAGCGCATAAAGCCCTAAATATATTAATCGTTTGATCTGCTCTTTAACTAACATGGAGTTACCTATTGCTTTGCAATTTGCAAAAAAATACAGTTATATTTGCATTTTGAAAAAAATAAATTGCGATAATTTCAATTAGTTATTCTGTTGCAGATCTTGTTCCAAAAATAAAAAAAGCTGCGTTAATGCAGCTTTTAATAGATGAAGTTAACCAAGCCCTAGCTCATCACTTATTTGTAGCGCCTTAACTTGCCAACTGTGATTTTTTGCGTAATCAGCTTGAGTTTGTCGCCAATTAAGCTTTTGCTCATCGCTTATGCTAACGGCATAGTCCACACGCTCAATGAAGGCATTCATAGAGTCTGCGATCAGCACAGCCTCTTGATAGGGGCTCACTGCAGCAAAATTAGTTGAAACAATGGGGGTCCCAGTCGCTAGATACTCCTTAAGTTTAAGCGGATCGCATGCTCTAATTTGCGCGTTATCAACAAATGGGAGAATCGAGACATGCCAATGTTGAGAGAAAGTAGCAAGTTTATGGTGCTCTACTGCGGGTACATGGGACACATTGTTAAGGGATAATAATGAATCAAAGTTTTCAATAATGTTACCAATTAACATTATTTGGTATTGAGGCCGTTCAAGTGCCAGTTTTTGCAAAAGCTCTTTGTCGAGCCACGCATTTAAAGAACCATAAAAGCCAATAATCGGTTTATTTATATTACTAAGTTCAACTGCCTTCTGCTTTTTATTATTAAATAAATCAAAGTCAACACCATGAGATAACAGCTTAACTTTATGCTTTGGCATTTTGCTAGAAAGAAATTCACTTACTACATAAATGAGGTCGGCTTTAAGAATAAGCTCTCTCTCTAGTGGTTCAACCATTAAATGATCAACACCCGCTAAAGCCGAAAAGTCATCGCCACAATAATAAACAATCTTGTCTATGGGACGTAAATTAATAAGGTATATGGCAGTAGGAACACTAACCCAATAGATAATTGGTTCATTATCAACAAAAGGCTTTTTATTAAAAATCCATTTATTAAATGCTTTTACAAGCTTATTGTCATGCCAAGGTAAAATCGGCAAAGTATGATCTTTAAGTTTGCTGTGCTTGTCTGCAGATTCTTCAGTATGCCTCTTTTTCAACACTAAGGACTTTAGTTTGTAAAAAACTCTTTTTACATCAAGCAACTTTATTGTTGGCTTTCGCATACCGATTGAATTTATCCATACAATATCATGGCTTTTCGCTAATTCTTTAAAGATATGTTGAGTACTGCTTGGATGGCTTTGCCAATCTTCACCAAAAACGATAAATTTCATGACTCTGACTCCAGCTTCTTAACAACTTTTGCAGGGTTTCCAGCCACGATCGTATTTGCAGGTACATCTTTTGTAACAACACTACTTGCAGCAACTATTGCGCCCTTTCCTACTGTTACGCCAGCAAGGATTGTCGCCCCCGTTCCAACCCAAGCCCCTTGCTCTATAATGATGTCTCCGACTTGCGAATCATCATCAGGCTCACCTAAAGCGCGCCTTTGCGAGTTTAAAGGGTGGCCTGGAAAACCAGCTAAAAAAACCCGTCCAGCAAGCCTAACATCATCTTGCAGAACAATTTTACCAGCCACAGAGAATGAGTTTTGCCAACCAATATCAACATTGTTACCAATGATAAGTTGCGATTTGTTTAACCCATGACTACGACCACAAAAAGTGCTAATACCACTAATACGAGAATTATCTTGGCACGTTATATCTAGCTGCCCTAAAATTTGTGGCATACCAGAATAAAGATATAAATTACGTTTTGAACCTTTAATTTGGCTTTTAAAAATTGGCGTAAAATAGAAGATACGTAATAGTTCACTGAAAATTGTTTTAACAAGTAAATGCAGTTTGTATAGGCATGCATGGAAACCTGGTATTACAAACATTTGCGGATTGCGAATGAGTTTTGCAATTTGAAAAAGTGACTTTGCAAAAGGACTGTCACTTGATTTTAACCACTGTTTTAAATTCTCAGTCATAATGCCTTTCCTTTTGTTTATCTATAACAAGCTTTTCAAGAGCAATAGTTAACGCCAAGATGATGTATATAGGCCAAGTAAAAGCTTGAGTTAAAAAGGTTCCTGACACCATAAAGCCTATCAGCCCGCCTTTAAGTGCTTTCGCATTCACTGCTATTTTTTCATCGTTAAGCTGTTTATTTATCAAGAAAACACGGTTTAAACTTCGGTAAATACATGTGATCAGGGCAATGAATATGAACATCCCAACAATGCCTGTTTCGCCAAGTACTTGAAACCATGTACTGTGTACTGCATGATTCTTGCCATCCCAATGTGGACTATAGAAAAAATAATTCGCGACAAAATTATTTACACCTACCCCAGTCAATGGATTAGACAGCGCCATGTTAATTGCCGCATGCCAAGCATAGATACGGCCCATTGCAGACTCATCGACACCATCTTCATGAGCACCACCACTTTGTCTATCTGATATCCCTGCAAAAACAATCATCGCGAGCATTCCGACAGCACCTATACAACCAACAATGATTGGATTTTTAATTTTTTGATAGATAAAAAAGCTTAATACTGCTGCAATCCCCAGTAATCCCCCACGACTTTGAGTAGCAATAACGCCACTAATCGCAACTATTAGACAGATGAGTGCTATAAAACGTCTTATTTTATGGGCGCTACTATCAAAAACTTCAGCTGCAAGAAAAGACACTGGGAACATCATGACAAGTGATAAATCATTCGGGTCACCGAGTTGTGAGCGAAGTTCTCGCGAAATAGTCACACGAGTTCCTTCAACAAGACCGATCCCATTCATTTTATTACTTAAGGCTACAAGCGCGATGGCTGAGCCTGAAATCATAATACCAATGCGGATAACATTAAAATGTTGTAGAGAAGTCATCCACCATGAAATTGCAAACACCATTATGAGCACTTTAATCAACACACCTGACCAATACTCAAGCGCTAAACCACGGTTAGCCGCACTGAATACGCAAATAGTTAACCAAATAAACCAAGCAAAAAATATAAGGTGATTTGTATGCCAATGAGGCTTTAATTTTTGCGAAATAAATAGATGCCATGCAATCCCTAAAAGAGATGCTAATGCCAAGAGCTTAGGAATTTTTAATGGCATCAAAACAGGAAATGCTTCGTGTAGCCTAAAATAACTAAAAAGAATAAATAAGATAATAAATGCAACACTGACTTTCACTGCTGTAAACGCTGCAAAAGGAAGTAGTAATAAAGCAAAAACGGCGATAGGACCTAGTAGCGAGTAAGTCGAAATAACCAGTACGGTGACAACAATACCATTTATTACAAGTTGATTTTGCTTATAGTAATTGAGCATATTTACGCTCCTCTACCGTTTTTTTGATAACTCGTAAAATGATGCTCTTGTACTGATTAATAAATACAAAAATGTACGCTAACAGGACACCTAATTGTAGAATTAAATTGCCAGGCATAAACGAAATACCCGCTATGATCAATAAAGCAAGCCAACTAGGAGCAAGTGAAGATAGTTTAAAAGTTAGCGGAACAAATTTTTGGCTAGTTAAGTAAAAACATAACAGTTTAAAGCTCTGCATAATAATTAAAGATAAGATCGCTCCTTCTACTGCAAACATTGGCACCAGAAGATATAAAAGGCTCAGACCGACTAATGCAGTTAAAAAATTAATAATGGGTACCCAGATCCCATTCTTATGCGTATAACAACCAATATTCAAAATATCGCTATGGTGCCTAATAGCAACCACAACAATTAACAATACTAACCAGTGCTCGTTGCCGTGGTAATTATCAGGTAACACTAAATTTAAAGTGATTGGAGCAAGAACAGACATCACTACGCAAAGCGCTAAACCAACATTCAAACAGAGAATGGCTTTACTTTCGTATTCAGATTTATTGTTTTTAACTAGGCTAAAACGTTTAGCAAACCACCAAAGGCGTATAGGCTCAAACGTAAACGAAGTTAATACTGCAAACTGCGCCGCCACGTAGTAATTCGCTAACAATGTCTCATCAAAGTTTGCAACTATAAACCAATTTTCAGCGCCGTTTCCGGTATAAATAAATAAACTAGAGATAACAATAGAAATGATAAAAACAATCTGTTTCCCTTGTATTCGCCAAGAAAACTCTGAATAACTTACATTAATAACCTTTAAAATATCAAAATAGCTAATACATACAATAAGTAAACTACTCACTACCCCAGACACCATAACTCCAGTGATACTGAAACCTAAAAATAGTAAGGTAATCGTTAATGTTGTTTGGACTAAAGCATGAGAAATGCATAAATAACAATATGTTCTCGCATTATTAGTCAAGCGGTAATAAATGTACGGAATACCAATTAGCGCCGATAGTACAAGGTTAACAATTAATAGCCTTAAATCTAGAGGATCAACTTTGGCCGGTAACTGATGTGCTATTTGCTCAGAAAAAATCAAAGAACAACCTGCAAAGAGTAAACTAAATATAAAGGTTGTTATTACCGCGTCACGAAACAGAGCAAGTTTTTCAGTATGAGTATTGTACTGTTGTTTAAGTAAAAGCTCTGGTAAGCCTATTGATAAAATAAGCGAGCACAGCGCAGAAACAGTTACAAGAAAATTTAACTGACCAAACTCTACTTGACTTAGGAATCGTGTGCTAATTGGTAGCAATAAAAAGCCTAGTCCTTTTACTGATAATACTGCGACGGCAAAATAACCTATTTGTTTTAGATTACTCATAACTGTTCCTTACAAAGCTTCAACCCACTTTGATAGTTGTTTAGCCTGGTTAAATGCATTGTAGTGCTGATTAACATGTTGTTTTGCATTTTGGCCGAGTAAATAGCGTTTATGAGGTGACAACTGATGAAATTTATAAAGCATCTTGCTAATACCAGAGATACTGCTAGGCATACATTTCATGCCAACATTAGGCGTAACAATTTCATTCGCACCCATTAAAGTGGTTGTTAAAACAGGTAAACCACATGCCATTGCCTCTTTTAAAACCAGTGGCCCTGTATCTCGGTCACCATTTTTAGCAACACAAAATGGGGCAATCAAAGCTGAATAATTCACTAGGTTTTCACTTACCCAAGCATGAGGTTTTTCACCTAGAAACCTGACTGACTTTCTTACGCCAAGCTCTTCAGCCATATATATTAGGTCGTTGATCATTGGACCGTCGCCAACGATATCTAAAGTAATACCAAATTCTTTAGGCATATGTTTAAGAGCTGGTAATAAGAATTGAAGCCCTTTCTTTTCGACTAGCCTACCTATAAAAATTAACCTTACAGATTCGCTTAATGATGAAGGTGTTTGGTTAAATTTTGTAGTATCGATACCGCAGTGAAGTAATTTCACGTTACTTTTTTCGCATTTTTTAAACTGCATAGCCATTTCTTCACACACAGCGACAGAGAAATCACATAAAGCTAATTTCGAGTTTAAATCGGCACTATTCACATAAACATCATGGCCATGCCCTATCGAAGAGACAGTTATATTTGCCATTTTCGCAGCAACAATGCCATATGCTAAAGGGCCATGCATAAAATGGCAGTGCAAATGATCTATTTTGGCAACTTTAAGGTACTGAGCAATTTTGTAGCCATAGCCAATAAGAGATTGTGTAGATATCGAGCGAAACTGGATTGCAGTATTTATTGCTTTACTGAGTTTCACAACATTAAACATTGCGGGAAGTATTTTTTTAAAATCAGGCTTTTCAATCTCTTTGACCTCTATTGCACTTGATAAATTAATCAACACAGAGGTTTTTTCAAAAGTGAATACCGTCACTTTATGTCCAGCATCTAGAAGTGCATTAATTTCTGTGACAACAAATGTTTCTGATGCAACTGGGAAACTCGGAACTAAGATAGCGATGTGTTTCATAAAATGCTCCTACTAAAATATATGTAGAAACAAGGGCAATAACCATACCTGCTTTTTATGGGGTACTTTTCTCAATTTGAGACGTCAAATCTATAAATAATTGCAAAATGCAACGCACAAAAAGAAAAATCAGAGAATTATAGCCAATATCGAGCTAATAAAAGTGGCTTCTAAATTGCGTACTACAAGAATAATATGTTTAAGTTTTTGGAGTAATCTTATGTCTACTCAAGTTAGTGTAATCATCCCTAATTACAATTGTCTCAAGTATTTAGAGACATGCATAAACAGTATTTACCAACAAAATGATGTTAATTTTGAAATTATTATTGTTGATGATGGGTCTACTGACGGAAGCATAGACTACTTACAACAACTCGCTAAAACAAATAAAGAAGTACGTTTATTTACGCAAAATAGGAAAGGTGTCGTGGCAGCAAGAAACTTGGCCATCACACAAGCAAATTCAGAGTATGTTGCATTTTTAGATGCAGACGATTACTGGTCAAAAGATAAACTAGCTAAACAGTTAGCCTTTCATAACGAGCATCCAGAGTGCGTACTAAGTTTTACAGACTACATGCACTTTAATGAAAAAAATGAAGACATAATCAGCTGTTTTGACTACTGGCCTGAATTCGAAAGCAATAGAACGAACACAGAATTTCATTTGCTGAAAAATCCAATAAGTCAAATGATAACAACTAACATTGTTGGCACTTCATCTGTAATGGTTAAACGTGCCGCTTTGATTGACGTAGGCGGATTTGATCACAAATTAACAAGCGCAACAGATCTGGATTGTTGGTTAAAAATAGCTAAGCAAGGTGATGTAGCTTACAGCTCTTTGTGCGCAATGCACTACTTGATGCGAGCAAACTCAATAACTGCTAATAGAGAAAATCGATTAGCCGCAATGGTTGAAATTATACGCAGGAATCAATACGGGGTTACAAAAGGAGAATTAAAGAAAATAAAAGCACGTTTAAGTGAGTGTTATGGTGAGTTTTATAGAGAATTAGGTAATTACTCGAAAGCACTATCCTATTCAAATAAGGCATTTTGGCTATTTCCTCATAAGCGAAATTTTAAACATGTTCTTTATGATCTAAAACACTTATTGGGTGCAAGCTAATGAAAGAAACTGTATTAATAATTGATGATGATGAGGCAATTTTGCGCTCATTAAAACGACTGCTAATTAGTAACTATTCTGTAGTTTGTTACAGTGATCCCTATGCAGCTATTGAATATGCGAAACAAAATGCGCTTGACCTGGTAATTTGTGATCTATTAATGCCTTCTTTGAGTGGTTTAGCTGTACTTGAGAAAATTAAGGCAGTAAAACCTTACAGTTCGCGTATGTTATTAACTGGCTATGCAGAGATGGAAGCATCTAAGCATGCAGTCAAAGATAAAGTCGCAACAATGATTACGGCAAAGCCTTGGGATAATTTTGAATTAAGTATGTTAGTAGAGATATTGATAGAAAATAGTAAATTAAGACAACTTCACTGTTTAGATAGTTTAACTTCATAGGTAAGCGACCTGTGGTCGCTACCTTTAACGAAACTAGTATTAATATTAGTTAGCCTAATTTTCTCACTTGCAATGCAATGGTCAATAGGAAGACCTAAAACTGGTGAGCCATTAAATTGAATTTTAGAAGGCCAAGTTACATAAAATCCACTACGATCAAAGCAATTATTATCAGCTTCAATAAAATAGCGCGACCATGGAACCGTGTTAAAATCCCCTGCAATTAACCAATTCCCTCCTAAAGTTTTAATTTCGTTTTGCACTTTACTTAAAACAGAGTTGCGTTGCGTCCATAGAGTTCTATCTCTTGGTGATGGAGGATGAAAAACAAGGCTATTTAACATAATGTTATTATGCAAAAAACTAAGTTTTACATAGCCTAGTTTTGGATTATCAAAACGTTTAATTTGTTTTTGGATAATCGGAAGTTTTGAGATAACGATTATACCAAAAGGCGCGCCTTCAACTTCAGCATAACCAAACAAATGATATTCAGTGTTGAGATTATCAAGAACATGACGCTGTGTATCATTAAATTCTAATAACACCAGGATATCATTTTTCTCTTCTATCATTTGGTTATAGATAATCTGTTGTAAGTTAGGGTTACTATATTGTAGGTTTATTTGCGTAACCTTAATATCACCGACCTCCCTCTGATTAGATGAGTAAGGTTTAAAGTGCACTAAAGTCAAAATTGTACTTAAAACTAGTAAGCTTGATGCCACCTTTTTACTGTAAAAATAACATAACCCTACAGGTAAAAAGCTAACTAAAATTAACTGACCTCTTAGCGCTGCGATTAAATCCAGCATATAAGAATCTAATTGATTAAAAGCTAAAAATAAAAGAACGCCATAAAGAACCAGAATTAGTAAACGCATAGCCACCCTCCCTCTGATTACTTATAGTCCTATTTCTTAATCTTTGCTGAGATAATATTTACACAAATTTTAGTATGATGTGTTCTTTTATATGCAAAAATAAATACCCGCAGGTACTTATTTTTTAAGTTTAACACCAATTCGCTTAATTAAGTTTTATTGCGAATTGGTATAGCCGTGCTTTATTCGAAACCGTTGATCATTTTATCGCAAACAACCGGTGTTGGCCTGTGATTATCATCAACAGCTACAAACGTGAAACTACCAGAAATAGCTAAATGCTTATCGTCTTTGTGCATTGTTTCTAAAAAGATTTCAACGTCTACTTTAAGGCTAGTGTTTCCTACATGCACCACTTTAGAAATTAGCTCTGCAAATGTACCAGCTGGAATGGCTTCTTTAAAATCTACACGGTCAGACGAAATAGTTACAAGTGGCTTACGACAAAAACGTGTAGCAGCGATAAACGCGACCTCATCCATCCAAGCCAACGCATCACCGCCAAATAAGGTATTGTGGTGATTGGTGCGGCCAGGAAAAACAGTTTTTGTTACCGACGTTGTTGAGTCAGCAATACGCTTTGCAATAATAGCGTCACGATCGATTGGTTGTGTCATAGTCTCTACTTTTTATTAGCTAATGTGTCTTGCATCATTAGCGCAGGGTCAAGGCGTTCATTTTTCCAATTAAAACGCCAGTCTAAATGAGGGCCAGTTACGCGACCGGTTGCACCGATCTCGGCAATTTTATCGCCACGCTTAATTTCATCCCCTACTTTTACATCTAATTTGCTTAAATGAATATAAGTAGAGGTAACACCATGGCCGTGGTCAAGGATCAAGGTTCCACCAGAGTAATATAAGTCAGCATCAGCAAAAACAACTGTGCCGCTTACTGGTGCATACACTGGACTACCCGTTTTATTGGCAATGTCTAAACCAAAGTGCGGGCGGCGAGGCTCACCATTAAAGTAACGCTGGCTACCATAAACACCTGAAATGCGCCCCGTTGCCGGCTTATAAACAGGATCTAAAAAGTACCGTAAGTCAGAATTGACTTGCCTCGCTTTACGTACAGCAACAGCTTCACGGCTAATACGCTCAGACACTTCTTTAGGTGGCGAAACATATTTTTTTGCTACACCGGTGATTTTATCAATTTTGTAATCACGCTTAGTGATCACAATTGATTGTTCGTGGCTTACACCAGCACTATCAACCCAAGTAAGGCTATGATTTGTCTTCGCATCACGACCAAAGCCAAACACAAACTCACCATTTGTTGAAAGCTTAAGAGGCTCACCATTGAAGCTAACACTTTTAGCGCCATCAATTTGGCCTGTTACTAAACCGCCTTGAGTTAAATGTCCTTTTAATTCAACAGCACTTGCAGTTAAAGAAAACAATCCTGCAAATGCAGCTATTAGTAATCCTTTACGCATAACTGATTGACCCCTTACCAACCCCTTCGTAAGCTGTAATTTTAACTTCTGAATCAGGGTATTGGTTTTTAACTTGTGAACTTAAGTAGTCTGCAATGCACTCAACCGTAGTATCGCAAGGTAAAATGTCGCAGCGTGATTTGTCTATCGCCATTTCAAAATAGCCCTGCTGTGATGTGTAAGCAAAGCACACATCGTTCTCTTGTGCAGTTACATGCTTAAGGTCTGATTTATTGATTTCATCTTCAGCTGTTGCTAGATAAATGTCTTCCCATTTATCTGCCCACTCTTTTTGTAAGCGAGGCATAGCCATACCATCAAGGCTAATACCAATCTGAGAGCGATGACCATGAATAATACGCTGACAATTACCATCGTGCTTTTTAAGACCATGGCTGTAATGATAATAAAAACTTTGGCTATGCTCTGGGTATAAATTAATTTCAATCTTTTCAATGTTGCTAGGTAGCTCAGGCATAATTGTTTTAATTAAAAACTCGGTTACCGACTTTTCATCAATAACATCAGCATCGATTAAACAATATGCTTGGTTAGGAGCGCTCATAGCTAAGTGATAATTATCACCAAAATGACAATCTAGCACGCTGTGCTCAGCATGCTGTGTTAGTGAACCGTTTAGTGTGGCAGGCACAGCAAGTTTATGGTCGATACAGTTATCAATAATGCCCTTGATTTGCTTTTTAACTAAGCCAAAATCAAGCACCATCGACTCATCATTTAATTGACCGTGCAGAGTTAAATCCACAATCCAGCTCTCGCCAACTGCGCCGCGTTTATTACACAAGTAAGAAAAATCAATCACTGTCAGTGAGTTTACAAAAAGGATCATAAATTTCCTTTAGACTGGTTAAAGAATCACAGCAATTATAATGATTTTTACTTCACAATGCGCGGTTTTATCTCCCTTTATCAGCGACAGTTTAATTAAATGGTCATAAAACAAGCGAAAAATAGCAAATAATTAACTGCTCCGAGTTGTTTAGCGTACAAGTGTACGCTAAAGTACGGGGCAATTTCTAAGCGATGAATGAGAGTTATGGAACCTAAAAACAGCTATACAAAAGAAGAATTGGTCCTTTGCGGTCAAGGTGAAATGTTCGGTGAAGGCAACTGTCGTTTACCAAGTGACAACATGTTAATGATGGACCGCATTATCTCTATCACTGCTGATGGTGGTGAGCACGGTAAAGGCCAAATCGTTGCAGAACTAGATATCAACCCTGATCTTTGGTTCTTCGACTGTCACTTTAAAGGTGACCCAGTAATGCCTGGTTGTCTTGGTCTTGACGCTATGTGGCAATTAGTTGGTTTCTTCCTAGGTTGGTCTGGTGGTCCAGGTCTTGGTCGTGCACTTGGTGTAGGTGAAGTTAAATTCACAGGTCAAATCTTACCGACAGCTAAAAAAGTAACTTATCGTTTAGACATGAAGCGTGTAATTAAACGTAAATTATTCATGGGTATGGCTGATGGTACTGTAGAAGTAGATGGCCGCGTAATCTATGAAGCAAAAGATCTTAAAGTAGGTCTTTTCCAAGATACATCTGCATTCTAATATTAATTTGTAGATACAAAAAAGCCCCAAAGTGGGGCTTTTTTGCGTAAATAAGGTGCCTATTTTAAGTTTTAAACATATTTCGGTTTTCAATGGCTTCTCGCCAGCCGCCTAACCATTCTGATTTAGGGTCTATTTGTTGATAAGGGCATTGTTCTTTGGAACGGCCTGCCAAGCCTGCTTTATAACCTTGAGAATGAGCTCTTTCTAAACGATCTCTTTTCTGTCTCTTCATAGGTAATATCCTCACCTTTTATATTTATAGATATGTAGCGAAATTGACATCTACATTTAATGAATAGTTAATAAAACTGTTAAATTCAAATAGCAAAAAGCAATTAAATAAATTGACAATAACTAACGTGCTGATGCTCAAATGAATTAACATTTTAAATGACTAGGTGGTCGTACCTCTTTAACTAAAACCATCTATTAATACACTTAAATTCAGCTAAAAACGATACAGCTCTTTTAGCTTCAATATTTGTGACCTAGCCTATTTCGACAAAGTTCCCAATTAAATTGTAATCATGACAAATTTGTGATGATTACAATTTAGTCTATTTATTACTTGCATATTAAAAACCGATCGGTCTAATATGGTGCTCATGGAAACAAATAACTCTGTGCCGAGCCGTCGTGGCAGGCCACCAAAAATAGCGCGTTCAAATGCAGATACGCGTGCCCTACTAATTAATACAGGGTTAGCCGTATTAACTGAAAAAGGCTTTAGCGCAACCGGCATTGATTTAATCTTAAAATCAGCACAAGTACCTAAGGGATCTTTTTATCATTACTTTAAAAGTAAAAATGATTTCGGCTTGGCACTCATAGATGCTTACGACAGCTATTTTCAGGCAAAGTTAAAACGCCACCTAGCAAACGATGCAACAACCCCTCTTGAAAGGATTGTACTGTTTGCTAATGACGCTAAACAAGGCATGGCAAAGTTTGAGTTTAATCGCGGCTGCTTAATTGGTAATTTAAACCAAGAGCTCAGCTACCTTAATGAAGCAATGATTGCACGTATTAAGCAGGCTTACACCAGCTGGCAAGCTCTAATTGAACACTGCTTGATAGACGCAAAGCAGCAAAAACAAATACCTCAATCATCAGATTGTAAAATGCTTGCTGAGTTCTTCTGGATTGGATGGGAAGGCGCAGTGATGCGCTCTAAACTTGATAAATCAAGTGAACCGCTTACCCTTTATACAGCTCAATTTTTACGCTTAATTTTATAAAGCCGTTTTAATACGGTTTTATTTTAACCATTAAAAGACGATCGGTCTAAAAGGAGTCAACATGACAACATCAGTAAAATCGGTAGTTATCAACAAAGATGATCAAGGCTATCGTGCCGAATACATAGACTTTCCTGTAGAAAGTATCCACCAGCACGATGTAAATATTGATGTTGACTACAGCACCTTGAATTACAAAGATGCTTTAGCGATTACAGGTAAAGGCCCTGTGGTAAGAACATTCCCGATGATCCCAGGTATTGACCTTGCAGGCACAGTGACTGAGTCTAAAAGTGATGAATTTAAAGTAGGTGATAAAGTCTTGTTAAATGGCTTTGGTGTTGGTGAGAAATACCTCGGTGGTTTAAGTGCAAAAGCATCTATGAGTGCAGATTGGCTTATCCCCCTTCCCGCTAATTTAACACCAAAACAAGCAATGCAAATTGGTACTGCGGGGTATACCGCAATGCTTAGTATTATCGCTTTAGAAAAACAAGGGATCACGCCTCAAAGCGGTGAAATTCTGGTCACTGGAGCCAATGGCGGCGTGGGCAGTTTTGCTATCTATTTACTTAATAAGCTTGGCTTTGATGTTGTTGCCACAACAGGCCGCATGAACGAAGCAGATCATCTTGAAAAATTAGGCGCAAAACGTGTTTTATCTCGCGATGAATTCTCAGCACCTGGTAAACCACTGGCAAAAGAGCAATTCGCTGGTGCAATTGATTCTGTGGGTAGCCACACCCTTGCAAATGTGTGTGCATCGATTAAATACGGTGGTGTTGTAACAGCCTGTGGTTTAGCACAAGGTATGGACTTTCCGGCAACGGTAGCGCCGTTTATCCTTCGTGGCATTAGCCTAATGGGTATTGATAGTGTAATGCGCCCTAAAGCTGACCGAATTGAAGCATGGCAACGTTTAAGTGAGTTAGTTGAGGCGCAGTACCTAAATACTATTTCACAAGAAGTCCCGCTTTCTGACGCCGTTGCAAATGCAGAAGCCCTATTAAAAGGTGAAATACGTGGCCGTGTAGTAGTTAATTGTAAGTAATAGATTTAAAGGCTCTAAACACCTTAGAGCCTTTTTAAAAAAAAGAATTTAAACACCAAACGCCGCAAGCTTTTCGTTTAGTTCTTCCTTTGAAATTAATTGCATATCGTACTGTTTTTTAACTTTACGAATATTATCAAAATTATCCAATTTAAGCTGAGCTCTAGCTAATTTATCCTGCATCTCTTTTTCTGTTAATACATCCAGTTTCACAGCTTTCTCTAGCTTTTCTTTTTCTTCATCAAACTCACGTTGAAAAATTGCTTTTTCTTGTAGAATTATCTGATCTTTTAATTTTTTCTCAATTTCTACTGCTTCTTTCTCAAGCTCTATTTTTTTCTCTAAAAGAGGCTCTATTCTGTCGAGTGTATCTTTTAGAACAGCTTCAACATTTTCACCCTTATTATCGACTAAATTAGATACATACTTTTTACCAATGTCTTGGTAAGCAATATTTAGTTGCCCGTTAATTGAAGTAATTTCAGAATTAATCGCTGAAAGCTTTGATTTTTCTTTCGACGCAGTAGAGATATCACTGGTTAGTTTAGAGGTTGATTCACTAATATTTGTTCCAATTGTATTAGCTTGTGTTTTGATCTTATCAAAAAGTCCCATTTATAGATTCCTTAATCAATTTAATAAATTAGCCTCATGCCAATTCAAGCGCATAGATTACCCATATAAGGTAAACATGTAAACTTTTAAAATGGTTCGTATATCAAATTGATAAGCGGTATCTAAATTAGATCTTTCAAATTATAATTAACTAATTACGTAAACAATAAACAAGAGCATGATATGAGTAATAAAGAAATTTTCAGCAATAACCCGCTACAAGGTGTTGGTATTGAGCAAGTCGTAACAGAGCTTGTCGAACAATATGGCTGGGAATTACTCCACGCCTATATGCGGTTGAACTGCTTTAAGAATAATCCAGATGTTAAATCTGCGGTTAAGTTTTTACGTAAAACCCAATGGGCTCAAGAAAAAGTCGAGAACTTTTATTTGTATCGTCTTAAAAACTTACCACGCCCAGACAATGTTAACTACGAATTACCGCCACGCGATCGCGTGATCCCTGCTGATCAAAAACCAGGTGAACCGTGTGAGTTAAGTTTTACCGACGCCAAACGCATTCACGCTAAAAAAGAAGCTAAACAACTTGCTCGAGCTAGAAAACAACGTTCAAGTGCGAGTAATCCTTGGGGTAATTGATTTTTAAGCTTTGAGCTGTAAGATGAAATAAGCCGCCTGTTTGGGCGGTTTTTTATTTGGGTTAGCAAATTAAGAACTGAAGATTTGTCTTAGCACATCAAAAATATTTGTTATTAATTTAAGGGTAACGTGAATATGTTAGACTAATTACATTACCAGAAATATCAGCTAAAAAGGATGTGTATGTCTAACTACAACGAATCACCTGAACAAATCGCAACCGCTACGCAAGGTTATGTAATGCAACAGACAATGTTGCGCATTAAAGATCCAAAGCCTTCTTTAGATTTCTATCAAAATGTTTTAGGTATGAAGTTACTTGGTAAATATGACTTCCCTAAAATGGAGTTTACGCTGTACTTTTTAGGTTATGAGCAAGACATGCCAACAGGCAGCGATAAAGAAAAAGCACAGTGGGTATTTCGCCGCCCTGCTCTTATCGAGCTTACACATAATTGGGGCACAGAAAATGACGACAGTTTTACAGGTTACCATAGTGGTAATGATGAACCAAAAGGCTTTGGTCATATCGGTATTAGCGTGCCAGATGTGTACGCAGCATGCGAGCGTTTTGCAAAATATGATGTTGAGTTTGTCAAAAAACCAGACGATGGCTCAATGAAAGGCTTAGCCTTTATTAAAGACCCAGATGGTTATTGGATAGAAATACTCTCGGCTGAAGGGATCACTGAGATCATTGAAGAGCATAAGTAAGGCTGCCCCTTTAATAACCTGCTATTTAGCAGGTTATTGAATTTTTCATTTTAAGGTTTTACTTATTAACTCAGAGTTCTCTTTAAAATAAAGATTCCATTAATTATCATTTGGTCATTGTTTAGCTTTAAATACACCTGTTAAAAGCCAAATAACATCATCTTCTCAGTTACAAACTTGTATAAATAATACCTACAATAGCCACAAAAAAAAGAACTAGCAGCCAATAATGTTGAACTTGATGGTTCTTACTCTTTTTATCTGAGGTGTTTACTTTAGAAGTAGCATTTTCCTTCGGGGTAGAGTGAAAAAATCTAATTTCAGCGTTTTCATCAGGTAACATCATCCCAACTACTTGGTTAGCAGTAACATAATCCCCAGCTTTAACCTTAAATTCACTAATTTCACCTGCTTCAGACGCTTGAATTTCTAATATTGTTTTATCTGTTTCTATATCAAAGAGGGGGGAATTAACTAAAACAATATCGCCAACATCTACATGAACATTTGCTACCTTAACATCGCCAATATCATTTGGTAATTCAGGTATTTTTATTGGGATTGACATAGTCGCGCTCCTTATTACAACCTAACAACAACCGTTTTACCTATGAAGTCATGTATTGCACGACGCTTTTCATTAAACAGCATAGTTATAAATTCTGACAATGCCCATACTGTAGCTAAAGAACTCAAACCCATAATTAAATAAGTTAAAAACTCATGTATGCTACCTAGTTGTTGTAACGATATTGAAATAGATAAAAGTAGTAGTATCCAAGATGAGTTAATAGCAATATTTACAGATTCTCGGCGAACCGATTGTTTAAGATTAATATCTGTTTCAGTGTCATGATCGAGGACTTTAACATCCATCACCATCTTACCAAGAGTTTGGCCATAAAACCCATGCATAAAAACAACGTAGCCAATATACTGAACGCCATTAACGGCTTGTAAAACCATGTTTTGGTTAGAGTATTCAACGCCAAAGAGTAAGCATTCAATATAAAGTAATGCTGTAAATATTAAACCATCAATAATCGCGGCCCAAAAACGAGGCCAAAAAGTAGCATACCTTTTATTCGTTTCTAGCTCTTCAAACTCTGCTTTTATTTCTGGGTCTTTTATTTTATTTGCTATCTCTAATTCTAACTCTTGTGCTCTTTGTGGGAAGCTATCTTTATCAATATATTTTTGAGCATCTAGAAGCTCATTCAATGAATAATTTTTATAATTTGGGGTGTAGTCCATGTTTGTTATTCTCCTTACTGCTTTAATTTAGTCAGCTTTTAGCATTTAGCTCTTTTTGGGTCTCGCGGATAAAACTCATCGGGCTGTTTAGTACACAAATCAAATTCACGAGTATTCTTGTAAGGTAGCTTCATAAATCCTGCTACACCCACATCTGTGATATTAACCGCGTATTGCATGAGCTTACTTAATAAACGTTTAAATTCTGGTTCTTTACTGGCATCTAGCAGACGATAGTAATGGTGTATTTTCATCCTATCAGGTAAGGCTTCGAAAATGATACAACCTGTGTGGTGAATTTGGTTAAGTTCAAATACGCACTTTATGACCTTTTTCGGGAGCTGTAATTGCTCATCAGGGTCTTTACCATCTTCAAAGTACGAATGCGGTCTGGTTACGTCTGAGGCTTGTACATCCATTACTTCATAATCAAGCTCAGGTAAATGTTCAAATTTAAACGCACCTGTGCCATCGCGCTCGAGCTGAATGGTTTTACGCGCATCAAACAAGCAACATTTAAAGAGACCTTTTTGTTCAATCCCCTGTGCTAACATTACCGTGTTGTTAATCGCATCGGTAAACGCAGTGCCAAGCGTTTCATCATGCAAAATAAGGGAAGATTCAACAAACAGTGAGCTTTCTTTCCAGTGAAAACTAAGGCCCCCTACTACTGGGTATTTTGCTAATCTGCTTATTGAGGCCAAAAATGCTTTTTCGGTGTCGCCGGTATCAAATAAAAACTCTTTGTAGTATCTGTCGAGCTGGGCATCGTTTACATCAAGTAATTGTTGATTATGGTCGGCTTGTCTTAAAAATTGCTTACGTGAGCTATAAACAACCGTGTCTGGGTGCTCATCAAACTCACTAAACCAATAAGGAATATAAGGGCGAATGACCTTACGGGGCAGCTCAGGGAGGTAAGCTTTAGCCATTGTCGGCATGTTTCGCATAAAATAATCACCAGCGCCATCGCGAGTGGCCTTATCCTTTGAAAGCATACCGTCAATAACTCGGGCAAGCTCCATAGGTAAATTCAGGCTTGTAGCCGGAATAACCGCCGCACCGAACCTGCAAGATTGTGCAGAGGCCAGTGCATAAAGAGTTGAGGCAACACCTTGTTCATCAAAACGTGGCGATGACTGCCCGCCTGACATTTGCTCATCACCAATAAAATACACATCACCCATACGTGCATTAGTGGTGCTGATATCAGCAGACATAAGATCCATAAAATTGCTGGCAACCGGATTCCCCTCTGCATCAATTTGTGCATAAACAGAGCTGCCCCAGTCTACTAATGACAATTTATTGGTTTGTTCATCATAAACGATGTTAGAGGGTTTAATATCGCCATGCACAATTGGCTGTGGGCTTAAGCCATTTTTGTGTTCACGTAAATCTACCAGCACATTACGTAGCCTAAGAGCAAGCGCCATGACTTTTGCTGCACTAAAACGCCCCTGCTTGATGGAAATTTTTTCTAAGTCTTCACCTAGAGCCCGCTCCATCATTAAAATGCCTTGCTTTTTAATGCGTTCAAAGGCATAAAATTTTGGCACCAGCGGATTATTAACTTGCGAGAGCATGTACGCTTCGTCTTCTAGACGATCACGTACACTTTGTGCAAGGGTTATCCGTGAAAACTTAAATACCCAAGGTAGGTTTTCATCATCAACACCGGCAAAAACAAATCCAAATGCACCAGAGCCAATTAGTTCAACGTCACTGTAACCAAGCAAGGTAAGTTGTTTAATACAAATGTTAAGCCATTGGCGGTGCTTTTTAGCATCATGGTGAGACAGCAAATAAACAGACTGTTCTTCATTGATATAAAAATTGCGGATTTGTTTGGGATTCACTGCATCTCTCAAAGTTAAGCGGCTTTTAACCGCTTAATTATTGAATGCTAGGCAGTTAATTACAAGGCTTTTGCTCTTCGATGATCCAGCCTTGATCTTTCATAAGCAGCTCTGATATTGCAAAGGTTAAGCAGCCAAAAATGACTAACTCTAATAAGGTAAGAAAATCAGCGGCAAAACACCAGCCTAAAATCCCTGCAAATAAAAATGGGATTGCTTTTAAATACCAAGCAATTTGTCGGGTTTTACCATATGTGAGTTGATAACTGTGAACTAGCTCACTCTCACACTCTAATGTGATGGTAGAAGAAAACTTCCTGAATAAAGTCACTAAAATTGTTAATTGGCAGGCTTTACCATCAATATTAAACTCATGAACAGATTTAGTTTTAAAGTTACGTGATTCTGCTATTAATTCACCGTCTACTTTCAGAACTTCTTTACCTGAGTAAGCAGAACCCCAGTATTCAATTAAATGTTCACCCAGTTTGAAGTTGGCTTTAATTCCCTTGCTCATTGATACTGTAATGCCATCAGTGTTCATAACAAATCTCCTTATTATTATGAATTTAAAATACTTTAAAAATAAAAAAACGGCAAGCTAGGCTTACCGTTTTGGTACTTTCAATGGGTAAAGGGTTACCATTTAAAACTAAAGGCGGATACCGCCATCAATTTCAACAACACGACCTGTAAAAAAGTCGTTCTCTACAATGTATTGTGCTGTTTGAGCAATTTCATCTGCTTCACCAAAACGACCCACTGGCGTTACCGCCATCATGCGTTGTTTTGCTTCTGGTTTCATTGCATCTGTCATTGCTGTGCGAATAACACCTGGTGCAATTGCACCAACACGGATACCAAAGCGACCTAGTTCTTTCGCCCAACCCGTTGTCATCGCAACAACACCGGCTTTAGACGCAGCATAGTTTGTTTGGCCAATGTTACCAGCACGAGCAACACTCGACATATTAACAATTACACCGCCTTTGCCAGACTCAATCATGTGGCTCGCAGCTTCACGTCCTGCTAAGAATACACCGGTCAGGTTCACATCAATCACAGATTGAAATTGAGCCAACGACATTTTATCTAGCACTTTGCCTTCTTTTGCTTTGATAAACATACCATCGCGTAAGATACCCGCGTTATTAATTAACACGCCGATATGGCCAAAGTCTTTGTTAATCGTGTTAAACGTTGCTACCACAGCGTCTTCATCTGTGACATTAGCAGCATACGCCATGACTTTTGTGCCATATTTAGCAAGCGATGACACTGCAGTATCAAGAACGTCTTGTTGCATATCGATAAGGGCGATGTTCGCACCAAGGGATGCAAATTTTTCGGCCATTGCAAAGCCTAAACCTTGCGCACCACCGGTAATTACGATGTTGTTGTTTTTAATTTCCACAACAATCTCCTACTTCGAGAATAATTTAAAAATAGCGCTAAAATCATCACTACCCGCACCTTGATGCTGAAGCATAGTGTATAGATTCTTCGCCATTGACCCCATTGGGGTAGATGAATTACTTTGCTGAGCCGCTTCCATAGCTAGACCTAAGTCTTTCGCCATTAAATCAACCATAAAGCCTGGTTTATAATCATTACTTGCTGGCGCCGTTTCCATTACACCAGGGCATGGGTTATAAAGCTCAAGTGTCCAGTTACGGCCAGAGCTTGCAGTCATGATGTCACTTAACACTTTTGGATCAAGCCCGTTGTTAATGCCCATTTGTAGTGCTTCGCTAGTACCAGCCATTAAAATGCTTAGCAGCATGTTGTTACAGATTTTTGCGACTTGGCCTGCGCCAATATCACCAGCATGGAAGATGTTTTTACCCATATCTACTAAAGCCAGCTTGGCTTTTTCAAAGTGACTTTGCTCACCACCGACGATAAAGGTTAAAGTACCCGCTGTTGCACCTGCTACACCACCTGATACCGGTGCATCAACAAAATCAATGCCTTTTTGAGCAAGTTCACTACCTACTTGACGCGCTGATTCGGCATCAATGGTTGAGCAGTCAATCACCAAAGTTTTGCTATCAAGTAAGTTGATAAGGCCTGTTTCGCCTAAATAAAGCGACTTAACGTGTTTGCTTGCTGGTAGCATACTGATAAAAATATCAGCGCCAATGGCACACTCAGCTGCATCGGTAGCAGCAATTGCACCTTTATCGGCAAGCTCACTGACCGCTGCTTTATTTAAGTCAAACACACGAACTGTATGACCTGCATTGACAAGGTTTGCCGCCATTGGGCCACCCATGTTGCCTAAACCAATAAATCCTATTGTTAATTTAGCCATTTGTTTACCCCTTGGACTTAAGATGACGTTAATGAGTTTAGTGGGTGAGATTGCTCATCCCAGCGTGCTGTAAAGAAGCTATCTACAACTGCTTCGTCGATATCGCTAAGCGATTTAAACTGCCAGTTAGGTGCACCGTCTTTGTCGATTAGTAGCGCACGAACGCCCTCTTGGAACTCGCCTACTTCGCCACAGCGTACCGACATGCCTAGCTCCATCTTAAAGCAATCTGCTAACGTCATCTCTTTTGAATTTGCTAATTGACGTTCAACCAGTGCACAACTAAGCGGACAACCATGCGCTAATGATTTTTGCGCACGAGTAAGCCATTTGTCTTCAGTTTGTAAAGCTTGAATGTAGTCAATTTTTCCCTGCAATGAATCAAACTCAGCCAGCTTTTGAATAACCGCTAAGTTATCTTTTACATTGCCTTTAGGAACACGGCCTGAAATATTATCAATCAAGATTAAAATTTTAGTCAGCTTTTCGTGATTTAATGAGGCTGTTTTGCCCCATTTTTCAGCGGTGATTGCCGTTAAAATAGCGTCATATTTATCTGCTGTTGCATAGTGATCAGCAAGATTAACAAACAAGGCATCTTCAGCATTGATAGACGCCGCAGTTAACCCTAAGAATAGACCCACTTGCTCAGGCATTTTATGTAAGAAGTAACTGCCACCCACATCTGGGTATAAACCAATGGTTAGCTCAGGCATTGCGATACGCGATGTTTCTGTTACCACTCGGTGACTTGCCCCAGCCATTAAACCAAGGCCGCCCCCCATAACAATGCCATTACCCCAAAGTAATATTGGCTTTTCATAGCAGTGAATTAGGTAGTCTAATTTATACTCAAGGGTAAAAAAGTCTTCAATGTAGTTAGCTGGCTCACCTGTGCTCATTGCTTTATGCAGGCTAACGACATCGCCGCCGGCACAAAATGCTTTCTCGCCAGCCCCTTTTAGAATGACCATGGCAACGGCGTCATCGTCAGCCCATTTTCTAAGCTGAGGCTCAAGCAGTTGGATCATGTCGTAATTTAAAGCGTTTAACGATTTCGGCGCATTGAGTGTCGCAATTGCAATGAGGCCGCTCTTGGCCTCTGCAGTTTCAAACACCACAGGCGCATCTTGATGATTTAGTAGTGTTACGTTAGTCATTAGCCATTTACCCAATTTGCTTTACGCTTTTCTAAGAACGCATTCACGCCTTCTTTTTGGTCTTGCGTATCAAACAACTGAACAAATAGCTCACGCTCTAATGGCAACGCATGAGCCATAGGTTGTGTGCGACCTTTTTGAATAAGTTCTTTACATGCAGTCACAGCAACTGGGCTTTGCTCGCCAACTTGGTTAGCAAGTTTCATTGCTGCAGCTAAACTTTCGCCAGCACCAACCACTTCTTCAACAAGGCCAATTTCGCGAGCTTTGTCTGCTTTTAGGCGCTCGCCACATAAGATCATGCGTTTTGCCCAGCCTTCACCAACAAGCCATGCAAGGTTTTGCGTACCGCCAGCACAAGGCAGTAAGCCAACTTTCGCTTCAGGAAGTGCCATTTGAGCTTGCTCTTCAGCTATACGAATATCACAAGCAAGGGCCACTTCAAGACCACCACCCATGGCATAACCATTAATTGCCGCAATTGATACACCACGGAAATTGGTTAGTGCTTCAAATGCATCACCAAACACTTTTGACATAGTGGCAGCAACGCCTTTGTCACCGCTGGCAAACACGTTTAAATCAGCACCTGCACTAAAGAACTTTTCACCTTGGCCTGTAATCACTAATGCATAGACATTTTTGTTAGCATTTAGCTCAGTTACAGTGTCTTTAAGCGCGGTTAATGTATCTTGTGTCCAGGTATTCGCTGGCGGGTTATTCATAGTTAAAACCGCTACGTTACCTTCAATATTTAAATCAATCGATGGATTAGACATAGGTTGCTCCTTATAGAATGTCGCCAGCTGACTCAGCTAAGATACGGCGTGCGATAATCACACGCATGATTTCGTTTGTGCCTTCAAGAATTTGATGCACACGTACGTCTCTAAAATGACGCTCTAATGGGTATTCTTTGATGTAACCGTAACCGCCGTGAATTTGTAGTGCGTCGTCACAGACTTTAAAACCAACATCTGTAGCAAAACGTTTTGCCATCGCGCAGTAAGTGGTTTTTTCACTGTCACCGGTATCTAGTTTAAATGCGGCTAAGCGCACCATTTGACGAGCGGCAACAAGCTCAGTGTTCATATCGGCAATCTTAAATTGCAGTGCTTGGAAAGCAGCTAATGGCTTACCAAATTGCTCACGTTCTTTTAAGTATTCGCGCGCAGTATTAAGTGCTGCTTGTGCTGTACCTAATGAACAGGTAGCAATATTAATTCGGCCACCATCTAAGCCTTGCATTGCAAACTTAAAGCCTTCGCCTTCTTGACCTAATAAGTTAGCCGCAGGAATTCTCACACCTTCGAAGCTAATTAAACGTGTAGGCTGTGCATTCCAGCCCATTTTTTCTTCAGCTTTACCGTATTCGATACCTGCTGCGTCTGCAGGTACAACAAATGCCGAAATACCGGCAGCGCCTTCACCACCAGTGCGTGCCATAACTACAAGTAAATCAGTTTCACCAGCACCTGAGATAAACATCTTAGAGCCTGAGATCACATACTCATCGCCCTCTTTAACCGCTTTGGTTTTTAGCGATGCAGCATCAGAGCCAGAGCCTGGCTCTGTTAAACAGTAAGACGCAAGTAACTCACCCATTACTAATTGTTCACAGTATTGAGCTTTTACTTCCTCAGTACCAAAGCTTGCAATCATCCAGGTTGCCATATTATGAATGGTCAACATAGCGGTTGTTGCGGTACAACCCATGGCAAGCTGCTCAAAAATAATACTTGAATCTAGGCGAGATAAACCTAAGCCACCCGCTTCTTCAGGGGTATATAAACCACAAAAGCCTAGCTCACCGGCTGCTTTAATGGTGTCTTTCGGGAAAATGTGTTCTTGGTCCCACTTAGCTGCATGTGGAGCAAGTTCTGACTCTGCAAACTGACGGGCTGTTTCAGCAAACGCTTGCTGATCTTCGGTTAAATTAAAGTCCATAGTAGACCTCTATTTGTTGTCTTATTCTTGTGTGAATAACGATTGTTGTCGTTTAAATGTGTGTTCTTTGAGCGAGCGTGTGCTCGCTCAGCAGTAAATTAATTACGGCTTATTTAAGGTTGATACTCATGTTCGGACCTGAGGCGATATCATCCTCGAACCAACGTGAAGTAATTGTTTTCGTTTCTGTGTAAAAACGAATACCTTGCTTACCATAGGTGTGTTGGTCACCGTAGAATGAGCCTTTCCAACCTGTGAAAGAGAAAAACGGGAGTGGCACAGGAATTGGCACATTGATACCAACTTGACCTACTTCGATTTCATGTTGGAATTTACGTGCAGCAGCGCCGCTTGATGTGAATAACGAAGTACCGTTACCGTAAGGCGAGTTATTGATAAGCTCAATCGCCTCTTCAAGAGTATCTACAAACATACAAGCCAATACAGGACCAAAGATCTCTTCTTTGTATAAATCCATCTCGGTGTTTACATCAGTAAATAGCGTTGGACCAACCCAGTTGCCTTGCTCGTAACCTTCAACAGTAAAGTCAGAGCCATCAATTAAGCACGTTGCACCTTGCTCTTTACCACTTGCGATAAGAGATAAAATACGGTCTTTAGCTGCTTTTGATGTTTGTGGGCCGTAAGCCGCGTTGGCATCATCCCATACACCTGGGCGTACGTTTTCAAAGCCTGCTTTAATTTCGTCAACCCAGTCTTTTGCTTGACCAACAAACACAGCAACCGAAATACCCATACAGCGCTGACCCGCAGCACCTACAGACGCACCTACTAGGTTGTTTACAACATGCGATTTACTTGCATCAGGCATAATAACCATGTGGTTTTTTGCACCTACACAAGCTTGCACGCGTTTAAGGTTTGCTGTGCCTTTTGAATAAATGTATTCACCTACACCACACGAACCAACAAATGAAATTGCACGTACTGCTGGGTCTTCTAATAAACGGTCAACTTGTGGTTTTGTACCATGAACAACTTGTAACACCCCTTTTGGTGCCCCCGCTTCAACAAATAGTTCAGCTAAACGCATTGGTGTTAATGGATCTTGCTCTGATGGTTTCAGAATAAAGGTGTTACCACACACAATTGCCAGTGGGAACATCCATAATGGGATCATCGCAGGGAAGTTAAATGGCGTAATACCCGCACATACACCCAGTGGCTGCATGTAAGAGTAAGTATCGATTTTACGCGCTACGTTTTCCATTGTTTCGCCCATCATCAGTGATGGTGCATTGGCTGCTTGCTCAACAACTTCAATACCACGCCAAACATCGCCTTTGGCGTCTTCAAATGTTTTACCCAGCTCATGACAAATAATCGTCGCAAGTTCGTCATGGTTTTCTTTTAGTAGTGCTGCGTATTTCATCATAATGCGCGCACGCTCAGAAATTGGCACTTCTTTCCATGTTTTAAATGTTTCTTTTGCAGAGGCAATGGCTGCATCCATTTCAGCATCCGTTGCACACGGAACTTGGGCTAACACTTCTTGGTTTGCAGGATTGATAACATCAATCAGCTGCGATGAACTTGATTGGGTAAATTCGCCGTTGATAAATAAAGGTACTTGGTGCATGAGGCACTCCTCCCCAGTGGGTATAAAGAGGCCGCAACATGATAGTTTTTAAAATACGTTGCGGCTGTGAGAGATTAAAATTCTAAAGCGATTAAATAGCTTCAACAGCCATAGCAACAGCTTCACCACCACCGATACACAGTGAGGCAACACCTTTGCTAAGACCACGATTTTTTAATGCATGAATTAAGGTAACTAAGATACGCGCGCCGCTTGCACCAATAGGGTGACCAAGTGCACAGGCACCGCCGTTTACGTTTACTTTGCTTTCATCAAGTTTTAACTCGTTAATTGCAAGCATAGTCACCATGGCAAACGCTTCATTGATTTCCCATAAATCAACATCATTAACAGACCAACCGGCTTTTTCTAAAAGCGATTGCATTGCGCCAACAGGTGCTAAAGTAAATTCACTTGGTGCTTGAGAGTGTGTGCTGTGAGCAACAATACGACACAGTGGTGTTAAACCTTGTGCTTTAGCATCTGATTCACGCATTAACACAAGCGCTGCTGCACCATCAGAAATTGATGACGAGTTTGCAGCTGTAATCGTACCGTCTTTTTTGAATGCAGGACGTAAACCCGGGATTTTATCAGGACGTGCATTGCCTGGTTGCTCATCAATCGCAACGGTCACATCACCTTTGCGTGTAGAAATAGTGTGCGCGGCAATCTCGTTTGCAAATGCGCCGGTTTCAATCGCACTATTCGCTTTAGTTAGTGAGCTAAGCGCAAAGTTATCCATTTGTTCACGACCAATTGAATACTGATCAGCAGTGTCTTGTGCAAAACAACCCATTGCTTTGTTGTCGTAAGCATCTTCAAGGCCATCACACATCATGTGATCTTTTACTTCGCCATGACCCATACGCATACCTGAACGTGCATTTGGTAACATATAAGGGGCATTACTCATGCTTTCCATGCCACCAGCAACCGCTGAGTTGATAGAGCCTGATTTAATTAAGTCATGGGCAAACATTGCAGCTTTTAAGCCAGAACCACATACTTTGTTGATTGTTGTAGCGCCAGTACCTTGATTAAGACCCGCTTTTAACATTGCTTGGCGTGCAGGTGCTTGACCAAGACCAGCTGGTAATACGCAGCCCATGATCACTTCGTCAATCTTATCGGCAGATAAACCGGCTTGCTCTAAGCTACTTTTAATAGCTGTAGCACCTAAATCAGTTGCGTGTGCACCACTTAGTGCGCCCATAAAACCACCCATAGGGGTGCGTTTTGCGGCAACAATAACAACGGCTTCAGTAGTCATAATTGGCTCCATGTAAGTGGTTATCATCATGTGTTCAAATCATGTGTAACCAAACAGTTAATTTGTTATAGTTTAATTTCGATTTAATTCAGCATACATAATATTTACGTTTACGCCAACGTAAATCTAAAATCAACATTTTTGCGGCTGGTAAAACTGTAAACTTATCTGTATTTTGTTGTATGAAAAATCGAACATTTGCTTACAAGGCTAGATAAATAAAGCTTTTCAACAAATCCAACCAGTTATCTTTATAAGTCTAAAGTATAACTCCCAAATCACCCTTTACCTTTACGTAAACTTCACTTATATTGGTGTTATTCGAATGAGGTAAATAAATCATGAAACAAGACAATCAAACAAACTTTGAAAGCGCAGCAGTTGAACCTGCTAGCAATGAGCAAACGTTTAGTATCAGCGAACTAGCAAAAGAATTTGATATTACCACCCGCTCTATCCGCTTTTATGAAGATCAAGGCCTGATCTCACCTGATCGCAAT
Organism: Pseudoalteromonas sp. S1650; assembly: GCF_005887195.1. Classification (NCBI taxonomy): domain Bacteria; kingdom Pseudomonadati; phylum Pseudomonadota; class Gammaproteobacteria; order Alteromonadales; family Pseudoalteromonadaceae; genus Pseudoalteromonas; species Pseudoalteromonas sp. S1650. Next base: position 49,503 of record NZ_PNDF01000030.1, read on the forward strand.
GGTCAAACCCGTATTTATTCAAAACGCGACAAAGTAAGACTAAAGCTTATTCTACGCGGTAAACGCTTAGGTTTTACCTTGGCTGAAACGGGTCGTTTGTTTGAACTGTACGATGCAGATAAATCGAGCGCTAAGCAGCTAGTGACTATGCTTGACCTTATCGCAGAGAAAAAAGCGGACCTGAGCCAACAAATGGACGACATTAAAGTTGTACTAATGGAATTGGTGACTGCAGAACGCCGCTGTCGTGAAACCCTTAATAATTTAGACGAATAACCTGACAACAATCTCGTCAACAGACTCTCACAGGAACACACATTATGAGCACTATTTCACTTTATAAAGAAATGAACTTCGGACTTGGCGAAACAGCAGACATGATCCGCGATCACGTTAATAGCTTTGCGAGCCAAGAAATTGCCCCACTTGCAGAACAAACAGATGTAGACAATGCCTTCCCTAATCAACTTTGGCCACAGCTTGGCGAAATGGGTTTATTAGGTATGACAGTGCCTGAAGAGTTTGGCGGTGCAGGCCTTGGCTACCTTGAACATGTTATTGCAATGGAAGAAATTAGCCGTGCAAGTGCATCGATTGGTTTAAGTTATGGTGCTCATTCAAATTTATGTGTTAACCAAATTAACCGTAATGGGTCACAGGCTCAAAAAGAAAAATACCTACCTAAGCTTATCAGCGGTGAGCACATTGGTGCCCTTGCGATGAGTGAGCCAAATGCAGGTTCTGACGTTGTATCAATGAAATTAAAAGCTGAGAAAAAAGGCGATGTGTTTGTACTTAATGGTAACAAGATGTGGATCACCAATGGTCCAGATGCCGATACCTTTGTTATCTATGCAAAAACAGATTTAAATGCCGGCCCTAAGGGCATTACAGCGTTCATTGTTGAACGTAACACGCCAGGGTTTTCTACTGCACAAAAGCTAGACAAACTTGGTATGCGTGGCTCTAACACCTGTGAATTAGTGTTCGAGAACTGCGAAGTACCAACAGAAAACATTCTAGGTAACTTAAACGAAGGCGTAAAAGTACTTATGAGTGGCCTAGATTATGAGCGTGTTGTTTTAGCTGCAGGCCCGCTTGGTATTATGCAAGCATGTATGGATATTGTGGTTCCTTATATTCATGAGCGTAAACAATTTGATAGCCCAATTGGTCAGTTCCAACTTATTCAAGGCAAAATCGCTGATATGTACACGCAAATGAATGCTGCTCGTTCTTATGTTTACACAGTAGCTAGTGCATGTGATCGCGGCGAAACAACGCGTAAAGATGCCGCTGGCGCTATTTTATATGCAGCAGAGCTTGCAACTAAGATGGCCCTTGATGCTATCCAAATCTTAGGTGGTAATGGTTATATCAACGAATACGCGACAGGTCGCTTGTTACGTGATGCAAAACTATATGAAATTGGCGCAGGTACTTCAGAAATCCGCCGCATGCTAATTGGTCGCGAATTATTCACTGAAAGCCGATAGGACCTTGTTATGACGATTTTAAAATCGAGTGTAAATCCACACGATCCGCAATTTTTGCAAAATCACGACAACATGGCAGCGCTCGTAACTGATTTACGTGAAAAAGTAGCGGATATCCGTTTAGGCGGTGGCCCTGCCCTGATTGAGCGCCACCAAGGCCGTGGTAAGTTGTTTGTTCGTGACCGTATTGAAACGCTACTTGATGAAGGCTCGCCATTTTTAGAGATTTCACAATTTGCTGCCTTTGGCGTGTATGAACAAGCTATTCCATGTGCGGGTGTTGTTGCTGGTATTGGTCGTGTGAAAGGCGTTGAATGTATGATCATCGCCAATGATGCAACTGTAAAAGGCGGTACATACTTTCCACTAACGGTGAAAAAACACTTGCGTGCCCAAGATATCGCAGAGCGTTGTCATTTACCGTGTATTTATTTAGTTGATTCAGGCGGTGCAAACCTGCCTGAACAAGATGATGTATTTCCAGATAAATTACACTTTGGCCGTATTTTCTATAATCAGGCTCGTATGTCTGGAAAAGGCATTCCACAAATTGCGGTCGTAATGGGTTTATGTACTGCAGGTGGTGCTTATGTACCTGCAATGGCTGATGAAAGTATTATTGTAAAAGAGCAAGGTACAATTTTCTTAGCAGGCCCGCCTCTGGTTAAAGCGGCTACAGGTGAAGAAGTGAGTGCTGAAGAGCTCGGTGGTGCTGATGTTCACTGTAAAACATCCGGTGTTGCCGACCACTATGCTGAAAACGATGCCCATGCACTTTCTATCGCGCGCCAATGTATTGAACGAATAAACTATCAACGCCCTACTGCACCGTTACTTGATGATGTTAAACCGCCGCGTTACGACATTAACGAAATTTACGGCATTGTCGGTACCGACCTTAAAAAGCCATTTGATGTACGCGAAGTAATTGCCCGTGTTGTTGATGATTCATCGTTTGATGAATTTAAACGCTACTTTGGCGAAACCTTAGTAACTGGCTTTGCAAAAATCTTTGGCCACCCAGTCGGTATTGTTGCCAACAACGGCATTTTATTTAGTGAATCAGCGCAAAAAGGCGCGCACTTTATTCAGCTATGTGCACAACGCAAAATTCCTTTGGTGTTTTTACAAAACATTACTGGCTTTATGGTTGGTAAAAAGTACGAAGCCGAAGGCATCGCCAAACATGGTGCAAAAATGGTAACTGCTGTGTCATGTGCTGATGTACCTAAATTCACCGTTTTAATTGGTGGCTCTTATGGTGCAGGTAACTACGGTATGTGTGGCCGCGCGTTTGAACCTACCATGATGTGGATGTGGCCAAATGCCCGTATCTCTGTAATGGGTGGTGAACAAGCAGCAGGCGTTCTTGCACAAGTTAAACAAGACGGTTTAGCCCGTAAAGGCGAAAGCATGACTGATGAGCAAGTCAGTGAGTTTAAAAAGCCAATTATCGAGCAATACGAAAAACAAGGTCATCCATATTACGCCAGTGCCCGCCTTTGGGATGATGGCATTATCGATCCTGCTGATACCCGCAATGTATTAGGGCTTGCCTTAAGTGCAGCTAAAAATGCACCAGAGCGCGATTCGCAGTTCGGCGTATTTAGAATGTAATGGAGGCCTTATGTCAGTAACACTCGAAATAACAAAATCAAATGTGGCTGTACTGCTACTAAGTCGCCCTGAAAAACACAATGCATTTAACGAAGAAGTCATCAGTGAATTGATCCGTTTAATTGAACACGCAAATAGTTGCGATGTGCGCGCACTGGTTTTAAAAACCGAAGGTAAGCACTTCTCTGCTGGCGCTGATTTAAACTGGATGAAGTCGATGGCTGGCAATGACTTTGCAGAAAACTTAGCGGATTCTATGCAGCTAGCAAAGCTTATGAAAGTCCTTGCTACAAGCCCTCATCCTACAATTTGTGCCGTACAAGGTGCTGCATTTGGCGGTGCGTTAGGCTTGATTGCGTGTTGTGATATCGCGATTTGCCAAGACGATGCACAGTTTTGCTTAAGTGAAGTAAAGCTTGGTCTTATTCCTGCGGTTATCAGCCCTTATGTCATTAAAGCTATTGGTGAGCGCGCTGCACGTCGTTATTTTTTAACGGCAGAGATTTTTGACGCGCATACAGCCAAGCAACTTGGTTTAATTCACCAGATCACCGGCGATTTGCAAACAGCGCTCGACAAGCATTTACAAAACCTTGTCAACAATGGTCCTATTGCCGTTAAAGCAGCTAAGCAGCTAATCAATGATGTAGCTGGCAACGTAATAGATGATGCACTGATTGAGTTAACCGCTGAGCGCATTGCTCGCATTCGTGTATCTGAAGAAGGCCAAGAAGGCCTAACTGCATTTTTTGAAAAACGTGCCCCTAACTGGCAGAAATAGGAACCATTATGACAACAAAATCATTGAAAAAAATTCTCGTTGCCAACCGTGGTGAAATTGCCTGCCGAGTTATGCGTACAGCAAAGCAAATGGGCTTAACAACGGTTGCAGTTTACTCAGATGCTGATAAACATGCTCAGCACGTAAAGCATGCTGATGAGGCGTATCACATTGGCCCTGCGCCAAGTAAAGACTCATACTTAGTGGCAGACAAAATCATCGATGTGGCAAAACAAGCAGGTGTTGATTGTATTCACCCAGGTTATGGTTTTTTATCAGAGAACTGTGACTTTGCGCTCGCGTGTGAGAAAAATGATATCGCCTTTATTGGCCCGCCAGCATCAAGCATTGAAGCCATGGGCTCAAAAACCCGCGCTAAAGAAATTATGCACCAAGCAAATGTACCTTTAGTGCCTGGTTACTATGGTGACAACCAAGATACTGATTTCTTACAAGCCGAAGCTGAAAAAATTGGTTACCCGGTACTGATTAAAGCTGCTTTTGGTGGCGGTGGTAAAGGTATGCGAGTTGTTGAACACGCAAAAGATTTTATCAGTGCACTTGAAGGCGCAAAACGTGAAGCAAAAGCCGGATTTGGTAACGATTTAGTGCTGTTAGAGCGCTATGTCACCAAACCTCGCCATGTTGAAGTACAAGTTTTTGCCGATAGTCATGGTAACTGTGTGTACTTAGGCGACCGTGACTGCTCATTACAGCGTCGTCACCAAAAAGTAATTGAAGAAGCCCCTGCTCCGGGTTTATCTGATGCGCTTCGTAAAGAAATGGGTGAAGCAGCGGTACGTTGTGCCCAAGCGATTAACTATCGCGGTGCTGGTACGGTTGAGTTTTTACTATGCGGTGATGAATTCTTTTTTATGGAAATGAACACCCGTTTACAAGTAGAGCACCCAGTAACAGAAATGGTAACCGGTGTTGATTTGGTGAATTGGCAAATCAATATTGCGGCAGGTGAATCATTACCACTTAGCCAAGCAGATATTCAGCTACAAGGTCACAGCTTTGAAGCGCGTATTTATGCAGAAGATCCAAGTAATGACTTTATTCCGTGTTCTGGCCACATTGACGCCCTATTCACACCGAACGAATCTGAATTTGTACGTATAGATACAGGGATTGCAGCGGGCGATGAAATTAGCCCGTTCTACGATCCTATGATTGCTAAATTAATTGTTCATGATGATAACCGTGAGGCAGCGCTTGGGCGTTTATCAAAAGCACTAGAGCAATTCCACCTTGCAGGTTTTAGCTGTAACGTTAATTTCTTACATAATCTTGCTAAACACCCTACTTTTCAAGCAGGTGCACCCGATACGCACTTTATTGAAGACCAAGGTGAGCGCCTTGTTGCTAAAAACGAGCAACAGTCTGTTATTGCAACCGTGGTGGCAGCCTATACGTATGCACATCAACTAAAAGGTGAAAGCAGCAGCCCATGGCAACAATTAACAGGCTTTATGCTAAACAGTGACGCTAAGACTACGATTCCGTTTGTTGATTTAAACGTTCATGCGGTTAAAACATCTGAAGGCTTTAAAATCAACTTAGATGGGGTTGACTATACAACCTCTGGAAATGTTGAAAATGGCCTTGCAAACTTAGTTGTTAATGGCGAAAAAGTCGTGGCTCATATCAATCAAACAAACTCTCACATCACAGTGATGTACAAAGCACAGCAAACGGTGCTAGAGCTGATTGATAAACACTATATTAGTGAACACGAAAGTGATGCGTTGCCACTTGCTGCACCACTCAATGGTACTGTTGTTAAACATTTAGTTGAAGTGGGTAGTACTGTTGCTAAAGGTGACGCTGTTGTCATCATCGAAGCGATGAAAATGGAATACACGCTTAATGCCCCACATGATGGTGTATTAACCAGCTATTGCTTTGCTGAAGGTGAACTGGTGAGTCATGGTGATATGCTCGCGATTGTTGAAGAGCCGGAGGCGTAATGGCACAGTTTCCTGATTTTGTTCGCATTGTAGAAGTTGGCGCCAGAGACGGTTTGCAAAATGAAGCTACCGTTAATACCCAAGATAAAGTCGCTCTTATCAACGCCCTTGCAGATGCAGGCCTTAAAGATATTGAAGCAGGCGCCTTTGTGTCACCTAAATGGGTGCCACAAATGGCTGACTCAAGCGATGTTATTAGCGCGTTAAATTTGCCTAATGTTAACTTAAGTGCCCTCACCCCGAATTTACGCGGTGCAGAGGCGGCAAAAAAAGTCGGCATACAAGAATTTGCTATCTTTACAGCGGTAAGTGAAGCGTTTTGTCAAAAGAACATTAACTGCTCTATTGATGAAAGTATTGATCGCTTTAAAGATGTTATGGATTTTGCCAAAGCGAATAACATTCGTGTTAGAGGTTATGTTAGCTGCGTCATGGGTTGTCCATATCAAGGTGATGTCGACTACAATGATGTATTAAAAGTATCAGAGCGATTACTCGAGCTTGGTTGCTACGAAATTAGCCTTGGCGACACCATTGGTGTAGGTACGGCGAAAAAAGTCGATGAGTTATTAGATTTACTCTTGCAACATATTGATAAATCAAAGCTCGCTGTACATTTTCACGACACATACGGACAAGCGCTCACAAATATTTACACCGCCCTAAGCCGCGGTATAGCAACGATTGATAGTGCTGTTGCAGGCCTTGGTGGCTGCCCTTATGCCAAAGGTGCGTCAGGAAATGTTGCCACTGAAGATGTAGTTTACTTACTGCAAGGACTTGGCATAGAGCATGGAATTGATTTAGAAAGACTGGCGAAAGCTGGTTGGGCTATTTGCAGTGCATTAAATAAACAACCTGTCAGCAAGGTATCACTTGCTCTAAAGAACACTCAGAATAATTAAGGAGTAGGCTCATGGCCGGTTTCGATAAAGTGGTTTCAAGTTATGAAGCTGCAATGGAAGGTTTAAAAGATGGCGATACTATTATCGCTGGTGGCTTTGGCTTGTGTGGTATTCCTGAGGGACTTATCAGTGAAATTAAGCGTAAACGGACTAAAAATCTAACCGTTGTTTCAAACAACTGCGGTGTTGATGATTTCGGCTTAGGTATTTTACTTCACGATAAGCAAATTAAAAAAATCATCGCTTCTTATGTGGGTGAAAATGCGCTTTTCGAAAAACAACTACTCGATGGCGAAATTGATGTTGTTTTAACACCACAAGGTACACTCGCTGAGAAGATGCGCGCCGGTGGTGCTGGTATTCCTGCGTTTTATACTGCTACAGGTTACGGCACTCCGGTTGCCGAAGGCAAAGAAGTTAAAGAATTTGATGGTCGCCCATATATCTTAGAAGAGTCAATTACAGGTGAGTTTGCCATTGTTAAAGCATGGAAAGCCGACCGCTACGGTAATCTTGTATTTCGCCACACAGCTATGAACTTCAATCCGATGGCCGCGACAGCAGGTAAAATTACCGTTGCTGAAGTTGAAGAGATTGTTGAGCCAGGTGATCTTGAGCCAAGCCAAATTCATACCCCAGGTATTTATGTTAATCGCGTGATCAAAGGCGACTTTGAAAAACGCATTGAACGTGTAACAACTCGCGATTAAGGAGCAATAAAATGGCATTATCACGTGAACAAGTTGCAATGCGTGTTGCACAAGAACTACAAGATGGCTATTACGTAAACCTAGGTATTGGTATCCCTACTCTGGTTGCTAACTATGTACCTGACGGTATCGAAGTTATGTTGCAGTCTGAAAATGGCTTATTAGGCATGGGTGCGTACCCAACCAAAGACCAAGTTGATGCAGATATGATCAACGCGGGTAAAGAAACCGTGACAGCAGCCACAGGTGCAGCAATATTTAATAGTGCAGATAGTTTTGCCATGATACGGGGTGGTCATGTAGACTTAACAGTATTAGGTGCATTTGAAGTTGACCAGAACGGTAACATCGCATCGTGGATGATCCCAAAAAAGCTAATTAAAGGCATGGGTGGCGCGATGGACCTCGTTGCTGGCGCGAAGAATATTATTGTTACGATGACTCATGCAAGCAAGCATGGCGACTCTAAGTTATTAGAAAGTTGCACTTTACCGCTAACTGGGGTTAACTGTGTAAAGAAAATCGTAACTGATTTAGCCGTACTAGAAGTTAAAGACGGCGCATTTCATCTAATCGAACGCGCTCCAGGCGTGTCGGTAGATGAAATTATTAGCAAAACGGCAGGCAAATTGCTTGTTGAAGGTGATGTTCCAGAGATGGTTTTTTAAACCACTCACATCCCATGTACCGACCTCATTCCCAGTGCCAATGGCGCTGAGTTACCCAAAATCCCTCGCAAGAGGGATTTTTTTTATCTAAAGTCAGCCTTTCGCCGCACCATTTTGTCACATAAATAGTATAAAATGCCCTGCTTTAGTGAATTGGCAGTATCTAATACTGAGACTATGACGAAATAGCTAAAACTGCTAAGATCACTTTTTTACTAAACATTTGCCTAAACATAGATTAAACGAGCGATTAAAGGCTGTTTTTTATACAATATGGCAAGAGTTAGCTATATTCATTCTTTACTCTCTATTTTTTTACATTTTGGGATAATAATTGCTTAGCAGTTAATTAACTAACAAGCGCTATTGAGACTTACTGAAATTAACTATGCAAACACCTATTCGTGGCCTACGCTCATTTTGTTTTGCTGCTCGCACCCTTAGCTTTAAAGATGCAGCAAACCAGCTTTACCTTACACCGTCTGCCGTAAGCCATCAGATCAAACAATTAGAAGAACAATTGGGTATTGAACTATTTGAACGTCAAACCCGTTCAATTCGCCTAACAGCGGCTGGTAAGAATTTTTATGACTCTGTATCACCGCTTATTAAAGCGCTAGAAAAAACCATTAATGAGTTTAGTCAGTTACAAGAAAACGTAACGATCAGTATTACACTACCTGAATTTTTCGCCAGTGAGCTTTTAATGCCAAAACTGAGCGAATGGACCAGTGAGCACCCAAATACAAACTTACAGCTTAATACCTTAAAAACGCGTAAAGAGCTGACTAAGCAAAGCGATTTGTCGATTGTATTGTCTTCATCTAAACCGCACGAAGGCGTTGTACATGAGCTATTTTCGCTATCGTATACACCAGCTTGCAATAAAGAAAACTGGCAAGCATGGCAAGAAAACCCGTTTCAGGCTTTAAATGAAGTTCCTCTTATACTTCATAAAGCACGTCCTTGGGCTTGGCACCAATGGGCAGAGCATGCTGGTATTGATGACTTTGCACCAAAACAAATTATTCAGGTTGATAGTATGTTTGGTGTGGCACGTGCGGCACAACAGGGTATGGGTATTGCCCTAATCCCCTTGCCTATCAGTCAGACTTGGTTTGATGAACAATGGTTATTTAATTTCACCGATATGCCATTAAAAACGAAAGATAAATATTACTTAGTGCAACACGATCCTAGTGAAACTAATGCACAATTAGAGCTATTTATAAAATGGATGCTTGATACTTTCAAACATCTAAAATAAAAGATTAAAGACCCTCAATTTTGTTGAGGGTCATTTATCTTTAAATTAGCTTTTAGATTTGGTGACTAAGATACTCACTTTGTTTTCACCTATTTCGAAAGACGCTTGTTTACCATATTCCACAACAAAAGAAGGTGTAAAATAGCTGCCAGCGAGTGTGATTGATGTTTCTACAGCTGCCGTATTATTTTGTTGTGGTATCACTGTAACTTCATAGCTAAACCCCTCACCTATAGAGATGGTCGCAGGTTGTTTCTCTTCCACCAGCATTACTGGCGATGCTAGTAGCTCATTCGCTTTATAAACAGATGTTTCAACTCGAAAGCTATCAGCTGCGAAACAACTTGTTGATGCTAAAAATACTCCAGCTACTAAACCTAACTGTTTTGTCATATTTATTTCCTTATCTCATTTATAGGGTTTGTCCGTAATTAATATCAGTTAGTACGTTTATTTGATACACGGAAATTTCTGAATGTTAATTATCTCTATCAAAGCTCTCGATAATACACATCAATGGTATGTGATATAGCTTCATAGCTGTTATTTTCGTGTTTAAAACACGCTTTTCTTAGTTCTTTCTCTTCGTAGTTTTTACCTGCTACTACGACTTGATCTAAAGTTTGTGAACGTGCACAGAATTGCTGTTTTGAAATTGTTTCTACTTTGACTGATTCAGCTTTTGAACGCGGTAATGAACTAGGCTTAGGATTTTGCTTCATGCCTTCAAGTAACTGAGCTTTAGTAACAGGCACAGTATCTGACCCTAGCCAAGGAATATGCAATGTTTGTTTAATCGTATAGTTTTTACTTAATAATGGCGCAAACAAAGATACATCATTGCTCAAATAAGCCTGCTCAAAATTAAGATAAACAGCGACTTTATCTTCAGCTGCATTGGCAATAACAGGCCCTAAAAGTAACAACGCAAATATCAGTTTCATGGTTATACGCTTATTCTAAATAAATTAAATCATCAACTATACATACCATCATAAAGTACCGATTTTATTTTTAATTAACAATAATTTGTTTGTTTTGCGTACTCTGCCCCTTTATTTTTCTTTATCGTAAACTTTAGCTATTTAAACCCCGTGTCTACTTTATCGGGGTCAGATCAGACGGCTGACGGCTGACGGCTGACGGCTGACGGCTGACGGCTGACGGCTGACGGCTGACGGCTGACGGCTGACGCC
>NZ_PNDF01000296.1:0-281 GCF_005887195.1 Pseudoalteromonas sp. S1650
CAGGCCAGTAACACGCAATAAAAATGCACCTCCTTGCGCTTATAATCCTTCAAATATACCATCCCTTGGCTTTAAAATTTGCGTTCTGCAGTCAACCATATCCCAACAATCAGTATCAGGTACGCCGTAATACAACGCTTTAAAAATAGGTCAATCACACGTTGATGCATGCTTTCTGAAAAATGCGGTAAGTAACCCGTTTTAGTCTACGTGATATGACTTGCATTCATCTGTCCTAAATTAAAAGGCGCTTGGCGATCCCTAATATCTGATTTTTCAAA
>NZ_PNDF01000297.1:0-427 GCF_005887195.1 Pseudoalteromonas sp. S1650
AGGTTACTATATAGCGGGACGGACTCGACCACGTCGCGCCGAGTGCTCTATCTAAATCTAAAGAGCCTAAGCGAGGTCAATCTAGGTGTTGGTGAAACGCGCTCCACCACGAAGTTGTGGCTCTAATTAAAACCTTCTTGCTGATCCAAATATTGCTTAATAACCTGATTCCATAATGTGCACTTTTGAAATGATTAATCTTGCATAATTGGCGAATTCACCCTGAATAATTTAAGGTGAAATAGTGTAACTACCTGATTAATTTGGCTTTTTTTAATTTCTTTGCCTGGCGAATATTTAAGGTTTTCTGTACTTAACTACCTAAATTAAATGAAGTGCAATTAAATATTTGCAGTGAGATTTAGTTTCATATTCCAACTTGACAAATCGAACTTATACAATTCTCTATAAAGTACATGAAAACTCC
>NZ_PNDF01000298.1:0-256 GCF_005887195.1 Pseudoalteromonas sp. S1650
GATACTTTAAAAAAGAAGATAGTAGGTAACGCCAAGCGCTTTTTAATTTAGGACAGATGATTTCAAGGCATATCACGTTGACTAAAACGGGTTACTTACCCCATTTTTCAGAAACCATGCAACAACGTGTGATTGAAAAGTATCAACCTATTTTTTAAGCGTGGTATTACGGCGTACCTGAAACAGATTGTTGGGATATGGTTGACTGCAGAAAGCAAATTTTAAAACCAAGGGAAGCTAAATATGAAGGATTATA
>NZ_PNDF01000031.1:0-78647 GCF_005887195.1 Pseudoalteromonas sp. S1650
GGCCAGAGTGGTCGAATGCACCGGTCTTGAAAACCGGCAGGGGTTTGTAGCCCCTCTAGGGTTCAAATCCCTATCTCTCCACCATCATTGAAGCCGCTGAATTTATTCAGCGGCTTTTTTGTTTCTTAAGCTTCTCATTTGTTCTGCAAATTACGACTATTGTCGATATTTCGCATTTTAACTAGTTAGTCCATGCTTAACACTTCTCGTATTATCTTTGTGACATTAGGGAATTTATGAAACATCGTTTAGCAAAGAGTGTAGGACTTTCTTTATTATCGCCTGTGATCATCGGTTGTATCTTAGGCCTTTATTATGCATTCACACTTGAAGGAAATGGTTTTAGCATTTTCTTTAACTTACTTGTTAGCGCAATTGCCAATGCACACATAGTAGGCTTAACTATGGCAGCATTTGTAGTGCCTGGTTATTTACTTATGTTTAAATATGCAAAGGTTAATTATTCAGGTGTTCTGACACTTGGCTTACTAGGTGGCGCTATTTTTAGCTACTTACTGAGCGCTACAACAGGTATGGCTTTTGTAGTCAATGCTATGATGTCTGCTCTGGCAGCTGGACTGTTTTTATTTGGTCTAAGACAGGGCCTTACAACACAATCTTCTCATCAATAGCAGAATATTTAATCAAGCTGACTGAAATTGAGGGCAAAATGTTTTTTTTTGCCCTTAAAAGGTTTCATTTGTCGTCTACAAAGAGTACCTTTAGCTACTGTATGTTTAATAAGAAGTAGTTTGGTATGCAAAAGCAAGATTTTTACCAGTCATTAGTTAAACAAACTGAGTCGCTAATCGCTGGTGAATCAAATGTTATTGCCAACATGGCAAATATTAGTGCGCTGTTATTTACCTCTTTAGAGGATATCAATTGGGCGGGCTTTTATTTAATGGATTCACCTGAAGAATTAGTGCTAGGGCCGTTTCAAGGTAATCCTGCATGTATCCGTATTCCAGTAGGTAAAGGGGTATGTGGAACTGCCGCGCAAACACAACAAACACAACTCATTGAAGACGTGCATGCATTTGCTGGTCATATTGCCTGTGATGCTGCATCTAACTCAGAAGTAGTTGTGCCGATTTTCAAAGACGGTAAAGTATTTGCTGTACTTGATATCGACAGCCCAAGCATTGCGCGATTCGATACTGATGATCAAGCTGGTTTAGAAGCATTGGTAAAATGCTTTGAGGCAAATCTAAAATGAAAGATCTGCTAAATGTGCAAGATTACCTCTTTGCAATCCATGATGTTGGTGATTGGGAAGGGGAAGAAGAAGTTGTTGCCGAAAGGCTCAACGACTTGATTCACATGGCATGGGAGCGTCTACCAGATGACCTTGACTGTGAATCAATTGATGAAATTATAAATGGTATTTGGGAACACCTTCGTGGTGATTTAGCGCTTATTGAAGCGGACTTCGAAGAGTTGACCGACTGGGTAACACACTATGTCGATTCATCACTTGATGAAAAGATGTAATAAAAGGTTCTAACATGGAAACCACAAACAAGCTAAAAGATATTAATGAAGTATTGGATTTCTTATACCAAGAATTTCCACAATGTTTTAAACAAAAAGACGGTATTCAGCCGCTTAAAGTAGGTATCTTTAAAGATATCGCTGAGCGTATTGAAGGTTCTGAGAAAGTAAGTAAAACTCAGGTTCGTCAAGCACTAAGAAAGTACACCTCAAACTGGCGCTATTTAGAAGCTGTGACTAAGTCTGAGTTCCGTATCGATCTTGATGGTAATCAAGATGAAAAAGTAGAACAAGAGCACATTGAGCACGCACAAAAAGCGTTAGAAGAAAGCCGCGCTAAAATGGCAAAGCGTAAGAAGCCACAACGTCCACGTAAAGACGGTGACACAAAATCTTACAAAAAGAATAGTGGCCACCACGCTAAATCTGGCGAAAAAGGCGCTAAAGTAAATAATAAGCCTGCTAAAGCTGCTCCTGCAAAACGTTCAGGAAAAGTTGAACCTTTACCTGCCTCAGAGGTCAAGGTTAATAGCAAAGTTAAAGTTAAACTTGGCCAAGCACTTGTAAACGCGGTTATTACTGAAGTGAATAAAGATGAAGTTCACGTTGAGTTAGTAACAGGGATGCAAGTTAAGACCAAAGCAGACAGCCTGTATATCATTTAATAGCTGTAAAAAATAAAGGAGTTGTGTATGAGTAAAAAGTTTACGCTCATTCCGTTAGTCGCTGCCCTGTTTTCAGGTTCATTACTGGCATCATCAGACAATCTGACTGAAAAAGACCTGCCAGTACTCAAGCAAGAAAGCCAACATAGTACGGCAAGCAAACGGGTGACAAACTTATTTACTCGTGCACACTACAAACCAATTAAATTTAACGATGAATTATCTGAGAAGGTTTTTGATCGTTATATTGAATCTCTCGACTACAATAAAAATGTGTTTTTAGCGTCTGACATTGCCTCGTTTGAGCAATATAAAGACCAATTTGATAATGCATTGTCGACAGGTAAATTGGGATTTGCCTTTGATATTTTTAACTTAAGTTTAAAACGTCGTTTTGAACGCTATGACTATTCTTTATCGTTACTTGAAAACGAAATGAAGTTCGATAAAGAAGATGAGTATCTGTTTGATCGCGAAGACGCAAACTGGGCAACAAGCCAAGCTGAGCTTGATGAACTTTGGCGTCAGCGCGTTAAATACGATGCTTTACGATTAAAAATGACCGGTAAAGATTGGCAAGGCATTAAAGAAGTCTTGACCAAACGTTACCACAATGCACAAAAGCGTTTATTACAAACTAACAGTGAAGATGCTTTTCAAATCGTGATGAACTCATTCGCACGAAGCATTGAAGCGCATACCTCTTATTTATCACCTCGTCGCGCTGAGCAATTCAAGATGGACATGGATCTTGAATTAGAAGGTATTGGTGCGGTACTCAGTTATGACGAAGATTACACGGTAATCCGTAGCTTAGTCCCAGGCGGACCGGCTGATAAGTCTGAACAAATAAAAGCAGATGACCGTATTATTGGTGTTGCGCAAGAAGGTGAAGAGTTTGTTGATGTGATTGGCTGGCGTTTAGATGACGTCGTTGATTTAATCAAAGGCCCGAAAGGGACAAAAGTTCGCCTGCAATACTTAAAAGGGGCTGATGCTCACGGTACACCAAAAGTGGTTGAAATCACGCGTGATAAAATTCGCTTAGAAGACCGTGCTGCAAAATCTGAAGTATTTGAAGCAAAATATTCAGACTTAACCAGCAAAATTGGTGTGATTGAAATCCCTGGTTTCTATAACAATTTATCGCAAGACGTAAAAGTTGAAATTGCGAAGTTAAAAGAAGCCAAAGTTGACGGTATCATTATCGATTTACGTCAAAACGGCGGTGGGTCACTTTACGAAGCGACGCAACTTTCTGGCTTATTTATCGATCAAGGTCCAGTTGTACAAATTCATACGCTAAATAATCGTATTGAAGAGCAAAAAGACCGTGATGGCGTCACTTTTTACGATGGCCCACTGACAGTGTTAGTTGATCGCTACAGTGCGTCTGCCTCAGAAATTTTTGCAGCAGCAATGCAAGATTATGGCCGTGCAATTGTGATTGGTGAGCAAACCTTTGGTAAGGGAACTGTACAGCAGCATAAACCACTTGGCCGTGCTTATGACCTATACGACCACCCATTAGGTAGCGTGCAGTATACCATTGCAAAATTCTACCGAATTAACGGCGGAAGCACACAGCACAAAGGCGTGATCCCAGATGTGTCATTCCCATCGGCAATTGAGCCATCAGAATGGGGTGAGAGTCAACAAGACAACGCGCTACCTTGGGATAGCATCATACGTGCTAAGTACAACTCTGTTGATAACCTCAAACCAGCGATTGCTTACGTTAATAAGCTTCATGATGCCCGTATTGCAGACGAGCCTGAGTTTGGCTATGTATTTGCTGACATTGAGCGCTATCAAGAAGAGAAAGACCGTAAGACTATTTCATTGGTTGAAGCGACGCGTCTAAAAGAGAAAGACGAAGGTGAAGAACGCGCGTTAGAACGTGCTAATGAACGACTTGTTCGCCTTGGAGAAAAGCCAGTAGAGAAGCTTGACGATTTACCTGATAGCCTTGATGAGCTAGACCCTTTCTTAGAAGAAGCGGCATTAATCACCCAAGATTATATAAAATATGGTCGTATCGCTAAGAAATAATTAGCAATTAATTAGCAATATTGATTAATAAAAAGGCGCTTAAGCGCCTTTTTTGCTACCTAAAACAGGTTAGATTGGTATAATCACAAAATCTGGCTGCATAAGGCCACTGAAGTTTTGCGTCAAAGCTTACAATAATAATTAAACACGCCACATAAGACGTGTAGGAGACTATCTTTTGAATTCAATTGAAGAGAAGCCAATAAAACAGGCCAGTTTTTTAGATGCCTTAATCCCAATTACTGTGCTCGTGTGCCTACTAGGCGCTGCTGTTTATTTATTCGGTGATAACTCATCATCTGGTCCTAACCAAATCGCTCTATTATTCGCTACGTTTACCGCGGCATTAATTGGCTTAAAAAATGGTTACACCTGGAAGAAACTAGAACAAGCCATGATTGAGGGGATCACCTTATCCCTTGGAGCAATCATTATACTGTTAATGGTGGGTGCCTTAATCGGTACTTGGCTGTTATCAGGCACCGTACCCACTCTAATTTACTATGGCTTACAAATTATCAATCCTAGCTGGTTCTATGCCGCTAGCTGTTTGATTTGTGGCATTGTAGCTATGAGTATTGGTAGCTCTTGGACAACAGCTGCGACTATCGGTGTGGCGTTATTAGGTGTTGCAACTGGTCTTGGTCTTGAACAAGTTGTTACAGCAGGCGCGGTCATTTCTGGTGCCTACTTTGGTGATAAATTAAGCCCGCTTTCTGAAACAACAAACTTAGCGCCAGCAGTGGCTGGGGCTGATTTATTTGAGCATATTCATCACATGCTTTGGACTACAGTGCCAAGCTTCATTATTGCGTTAATTATTTTTATCTTTATGGGCTTTAATGCCGGTGGTTCAACAGAAGCGGGCCGTATTGATGAAATCGTTAATTTATTAGAGCAAAACTTTAATATTGGTTTTGAAATGCTAGTGCCACTGGTGGTGTTGTTGTTTTTAGCAATTCGTAAGATGCCAGCTTTCCCAGCTATTTCAATTGGTGCGGTGCTAGGCGCGATTTGGGCTATGTTATTTCAATCTGATTTAATCAATAGCCAAATTGATGCATCACAAGGCCAAGCAATTGGTTACTTCAAATTAGTTTGGACAACGTTCTTTGATGGTTTCAGCATCGACACTGGCGATGAAAAAATGGATTCATTATTGAGCGGTGGTGGTATGGCTGGCATGTTAACAACCACTTGGCTGATTATGACGGCCTTGATGTTTGGCGCTATCATGGAAAAAACTGGCTTACTTGATATGTTCGTTAAGAGCATCTTAAAAATTGCTAAAAGCACGGGCTCTCTTATCACAGCAACGATTGCAACCTGTATTGGTACCAATGCGGTTGCAGCTGACCAATATATCGCGATTGTTGTTCCTGGACGTATGTTTAAAGACGAATATGAAAAACGTGGTTTAAAGCCTGTAAATTTATCTCGCACATTAGAAGATGGTGGCACAATTACTAGCCCACTTATTCCTTGGAATACCTGTGGTGCCTATATGCAAAGTGTTTTACTAATCAATCCATTTGACTATGCAATGTACGCGTTCTTTAATTTAATTAATCCATTCTTAGCGGTTGTTTATGCCTATTTTGGTATTAAAATTTTACGTATTACCCCAAAACATCTTAAACAAGAAGCTAACGCCGAATAAACTATTTAGGCCCTGCTAAGCAGGGCCATTTGGAGTCAGTAATGTCTGCTACGAGTAAACCTCAAGCTCAATATTTAAAAGATTACCAAGCCCCACAATTCTCAATCCAGCACATCGATTTACGCTTCGAATTAGCCCCTTTAAAAACATCAGTGCAGTCAACCATGACAATCAATCGTACCGATGAAAGCAATGCAGATCTTTTGCTTGATGGTGTTGATTTAACGCTAATTTCATTGATGGTTGATGACAAAGCGTATGATGATTACACGCTTGAAGATGAAAAGCTGATAATTCATAACCTGCCTGAAAGCTTTATTCTGAAAATTGAAAACCATATTGATCCGCAAACGAATACCTCTCTAGAAGGTTTGTACTTGTCGGGTGGTGCTTATTGTACTCAATGTGAGGCTGAAGGTTTTAGAAAGATTACCTATTACCTTGACCGCCCAGACGTACTTGCCAGCTTTGATGTCACTATTATTGCCGACAAAAAGTACACTCACTTGCTGTCCAATGGTAACCAAGTTGAATCAGGTAACTTAGATGACGGTCGTCATTTTGTAAAATGGCAAGACCCATTTAAAAAGCCTAGCTACTTATTTGCATTAGTCGCCGGTGATTTTGACGTATTACGTGACCATTACACGACGCAGTCTGGACGAAAAGTTGAATTAGCTTTGTTTGTTGATAAAGGTAATTTATCAAAAACGCCTCATGCCATGACATCTTTAAAGAAATCAATGCAATGGGATGAAGAGCGCTTTAACCTTGAATACGATTTAGATATTTACATGATTGTTGCCGTTGATTTCTTCAACATGGGCGCAATGGAAAATAAAGGCCTGAATATCTTTAACTCTAAATGTGTTCTTGCAAATCAAGAAACAGCCACAGACAAAGATTACCATACGATTGAATCTATTGTAGGGCATGAGTACTTCCATAACTGGACCGGCAACCGTGTGACTTGCCGTGACTGGTTCCAACTGTCGTTAAAAGAAGGCTTAACGGTTTTCCGTGACCAAGAGTTCAGTAGCGACTTAGGTTCACGTGCGCTTAATCGTATTGATGCCGTTAAAGTCATGCGTACTCACCAGTTTAGTGAAGATGCAGGGCCGATGGCACACCCAATTCGCCCAGAAAAAGTCATTGAAATGAATAACTTTTATACGGTGACTGTGTATGACAAAGGGGCTGAAGTTATTCGTATGATGCACACCTTACTTGGAGAAGAAAAGTTCCAACAAGGTATGGCATTGTATTTCGAGCGCCATGACGGACAAGCAGTTACTTGTGATGATTTTGTTGCAGCCATGAGTGATGCGTCTGGCATTGATTTAACACAATTTAAGCGTTGGTATAGTCAAGCGGGTACACCTAAGCTCAATGTAGAGCAGGCGTATGATGAACAAAACCAGACTTTCACATTAAGCATTGAGCAGTTTGCACCTGATAATCAGCCTAACAATGTCTTACTGCATATTCCTTTTGCTATTGAGCTTTTAGATAGTGAAGGGCAGTCATTACCTCTTGTGATTGATAATCAGCCGCAAGATTCTGTATTGAATGTTACTGAAAAAACGCAGCAGTTTGTTTTCGAAGGTATTAAACAGCGCCCAGTAGCAGTGCTACTCGAAGATTTCTCTGCGCCATGTATAGTTAATCAAAATACACCTGCCGCTGATCTGTTACATATTATGCGTTTTGCTCGCAGTGACTTTTCACGTTGGGATGCTCAGCAGCGTTTATTTACTAATGAAATGAAAGCAGCGATTGCCAATGGTGAAGCTTGCTTATCTGATGATATCTTGTCGGCATTAAAGCTACTAGTTAATAATCGTGAAGGTGACCTTGCATTGATTGCGGAGCTGTTAAAACTGCCTAGCTACGATACTCTTGCAGCAGAATATGCCGTCATCCCTGTTGATGACATTATTGCTGTACAAAATGCATTTGAATCGCAAATTGCCAACTTCTTAACAGAATCATTGGTTAATTGTTATAAAGTGCTTGAAGATGATGGTTCAACATCCGCTACAGCCGTTGCAGTACGTGCTCTTAAGCAACTTTGTTTATACTATTTAGCGAAAACAAATCACAGCGATGTTAATAGCCTCATCAGAGAGTCAGCCCACAGTAATAATATGACCAATGCCCTTGCTGCATTAAGTGCTGTTGTAAAAGCAAATCACTCACTATGTGATACGCTTTTAACAGAGTTTGATGCTAAATGGCGTCATGATGTACTCGTTATGGATAAATGGTTTGCACTGCAAGCGATGAAAGATTCAGCAACGAGTATCAGCGATATCAAAGCGCTTTATGATCATCCAAGTTTTGACTTTGGTAACCCTAACCGTGTGCGTGCTTTGGTTGGTAGCTTTAGTCACTTTAATATCACTCAGTTCCACCGAGCTGATGGTGAAGGGTACCAGCTATTAGGTGACTTATTAGTGAAACTAAATGATATTAACCCCCAAAATGCATCGCGCATGCTGACACCTTTTATGTCATGGAAACGCTATGATGAAAATCGTTCAGCGGCAATGAAAGCACAATTGCAACGTTTAGCTGATTTAGATGGCCTTAGTGATGATCTGTTTGAAAAAGTAGAGAAAGCACTCGAAAGTTAATGACAGAATATTATTTTGCCTTGTATCTGAGTTACTCGGAATGTCTTGATTATTACCATGGTAAATATAAATCAGTGCAAGTCACAGAGGATGGTGGCAAGACAGTTCGCTTTGATGCTCACCATTTGCGTCCTTTTATTTCTTCGCTAGGAATAAGAGGGCGCTTTAGGCTGACATTAACGTCTGAAAATCAGTTTTTAAAACTCGAGAAAATTAGTTAAAAAAGCAGCTACGGCTGCTTTTTTTTGATGATTTTTCATAAAAAATACTAATTTTATCTATCCCCAATTCGCTAAATTTATTATATTTTTGTTAATTCAATTTGTTCTATTGTTAATTTACGTGTATAAATTATCTGGTATGACGTCTTACCAATACGTAAACGTCACATTTTTAAATAAATATTAACCGATTAGACGCGTTCTATATTGTAATTTTACTGTTTCGCTTCTATCGTTAGAAAGATACTAAAAACAACAATTTGATCACAAAACAACCCGTTACAGGGGGATGAACACAATGATAAAACGATCGCTTTTTGTTAAAAACAAAATAGCTTTGGGGCTTGCAGCAGCAACACTAGGTCTCTCAAGCACATCTTTGCACGCGGCTAATTTCGAGTTAGGTGACTTTGACATACGTTTTGACTCTAACTTTTCTTATGGTCAAAGCATTCGTGTTGAAGACCGAGACTTTCAACACATAGGTAAAAGTAATAATCCATCATTTGATTGGACGGGTTATCACTCAGCTCTAAACCCTATTTATTCTTCAGCTGATGTTTGGAACCAACCA
This sequence comes from Pseudoalteromonas sp. S1650, assembly GCF_005887195.1. Classification (NCBI taxonomy): domain Bacteria; kingdom Pseudomonadati; phylum Pseudomonadota; class Gammaproteobacteria; order Alteromonadales; family Pseudoalteromonadaceae; genus Pseudoalteromonas; species Pseudoalteromonas sp. S1650. The sequence goes on from NZ_PNDF01000031.1 coordinate 9,303, forward strand.
GGTGCTTACTCAAATAATGGTGATGCCGGAAACTTAAACTTTGATAGTGGAGATTCATTCTCAAAGTTATTAAAAGGCACTCATGAGCTTTCTATCAGTAAAGATAACTTTGGTTTCTTCACTCGCTTTATGTATTTTTATGATTTTGCCTTAATGGATGGTGACTTTGCTTATACCAATCCAACGTCGGGTAAAAAAGTTGACCCTTGTGATGATGACGACACTAAAGAACAAGTATGTGCTGATTTACGTTTACTTGACGCTTATGTTTGGGCAAATTTTGATTTAAATGAAGGCCGTAACCCGCTGTCTATTCGTTTAGGCCAACAAGTTGTGAACTGGGGTGAGAGTACTTTGATTTCTCATGGTATTAACGTTAACCCTGTTGATATCGATCGTTTAAAAGCGCCAGGTGCAGAGTTAAAAGAAGCTTTCATACCTGTTGGTATGCTTTGGGCATCACTAGGCATCACAGATAACTTAACGCTAGAAGGTTTCTACCAATATGAATGGCATGAAACACGCCTTCCAGCGGCTGGTACTTACTTCTCGACGAACGATTTCGCGTCAGAAAATGGCTATCAGCAGAATATTCAATTAGGCTTCACGTCTAACCCAGATATCGATTTAGCATTCTTAACAGAAAGCTTAAATAATTTAGATGATATTGTTCGCTCGCAAGGTGTTGACCCTACATCAGCACAAGGCATAGCGATGATGTCGCAAATGTATCTCGCTTACCCAACCAAAGTTGCGTTGAAAGGTAAGGGCGGTGCAGGTAAAAATGAACCTGATGATGGTGGTCAATACGGTTTACGCTTGGGTATGTTTTTACCTGAGTTAAACGATACTGAAGTAGCGTTATACCACATTAACTACCATAGCCGTCGTCCTGTGATTTCAGGCCAGGTATCAAACTTCACTGATGCGGCAATCGCTGCTGATATCGGTATGTTATTAACAACAGATATCACTGAAGATAATGTAACTAGTTTACAAGCATTTACCAAAGGCCAGCTAGAATACCCAGAAGACATTAAGCTTTATGGCTTGAGCTTCAATACATCAATTGGTGAAACGGCTTTTTCTGGTGAATTTGCTTTCCGTCAAGATGAGCCTCTGCAAATTGATGACGTAGAGTTACTTTACGCGGGTATGCCAGAGCAATTGGCTGTTGCAGGTATTCGCCCTGATTTTGCAGGTATTTCGCAAATGAGTCCGGGTGATGCAACTAGCGTTGTAGGTCCTGGTGAAGTAGCACAAGGATTTATTCTTCGTAACACTGCTCAATTACAATTTACTGCAACACACTTATTTGGTCCATCATTAGGTGCTGATAGCTGGGCGGTAGTTGGTGAAGTTGGTGGCGTTAGAATTAACGATATGCCGGATTATGACGAGCTCCGTTTAAACGTTTCCGGTACTGGTCGAAGCGGCATTATGCAAGGCCCATTAAGTGATGATTATTCAACACTTCACCTAGGTCTGTCTAATGGTCCTGAAACAAACCCATTCCCAACAGCGTCTGCATGGGGCTATCGCCTTATCGCTAAGGGTGATTACTACAATATTTTTAGTGGCGTAAACTTCTCACCTCGTTTTGTTTTCTCACACGATGTGAATGGTATTACACCAGATCCAATGTATTTATTTATTGAAGATCGTAAATCACTCGGTGTTACTATGAACTTCAATTATCAAAATGCGTGGTCATTCGACTTTAGCTACAACTCATTCTGGGGTGGTGGCGCGACGAATACTTTCTCTGATCGCGATTATGTTTCATTTAATATTAAATATTCAATCTAAGGGTAAATTATGATTATTAGAAAACCTACCCTCATTGCTGCAGCGTTTTGCGGCGTTTTCGCAAGCTCAAGTGTACTTGCAAAAATTACCGCTGATGAAGCGGCACGTTTAGGCAGTGATTTAACGCCAATTGGCGCTGAAAAAGCAGCGAATAAAGACGGTTCTATTCCAGCTTGGGATGGTGGTATCACAACACCGCCAGCAGGTTACAAACCGGGTATGCACCATCCAGATCCATATGCTGATGATAAAATTTTATTCACGATTGATAAATCGAACGTTGCCCAGTACAAAGACTACTTGAGCCCAGGTCAAATTGAATTATTCAATACCTATCCTGATACGTTCAAAATGAACATTTACCCAACCCGTCGTAGTGCGTCATATCCACAGTTTGTATATGATGCAACTAAAAAATATGCGACGACAGCTGAATTAGTTGAAGGTGGTAACGGTATTAAAAATACCGCTGTGGGTGTACCTTTCCCAATTCCTAAAGATGGTTTAGAAGCTATTTGGAACCACTTGTTGCGATTCCGTGGCCTATCAATTGAACGTTCTGGTGGTCAAGCTGCACCGACAGCCTCTGGTTCATATAACTATGTAGGTTTTGATGAGCAACTTTTAGTTGAGTACTCATCACCTGAAGCAACACCTGAGAAGCTTCAAGAATCTAATATCTTGTTTAAGTTTAAGCAAAAGGTAACTGAGCCTGCTCGTCTTGCCGGTACTGCGTTATTAGTACATGAAACGATGGACCAAATTTTAACACCACGCCAAGCATGGACATACAATTCAGGCCAGCGTCGTGTTCGTCGTGCTCCAAATGTTGCCTACGATGCACCGGGAACAGCCGCTGATAGCTTACGTACGACTGATGACTTTGATATGTTCAATGGTTCTCCGAATCGTTACAACTGGACATTAAAAGGTAAGCAAGAGCTTTATATTCCTTATAACAGCTACAAGCTTCACAGCGACAAACTAAGCTACGATGATATTCTACAAGCAGGTCATATCAACCCTGAGCATGTTCGTTATGAAAAACACCGTGTTTGGGTGGTTGAAGCGAACCTAAAAGAGGGCACGCGTCATATTTATAAGAAACGTGTCTTTTATATTGACGAGGATAGCTGGCAAGTACATGTAGCGGATATCTATGATAACCGTGATCAAATGTATCGTGTAGCGATGGCGCATGGTCTTAACTACTATGAAGTACCAACTCATTGGAGTACGTTAGAAGTTTATCATGACCTTAACTCTCGTCGTTATTTAGCAATTGGTTTAGACAACCAAGAAAAAATGTATGATTTCTCACAATCATTCAACGATAACGAGTTTACTTCAAGCGCATTACGCCGCGAAGGTCGTTAATCCATTTAAGGCACCTGACTCCAGGTGCCTTTTGCAATTCGCGTAAGTCATCAGTACACGCATTAGGTTTCCCAGTGACTTTTTTGACTTCTCTTTTTATTTTTTCGAAGGCGATTTATCTTTATGAAGTATTTGCTTTATGCCTGTCTTGCTTATAGTGCTTCATGTTTTGCTCAAGACATGCCTATGCCACAACAAGCCATTAGCGCTGTTAACGCAAACAAAACTCTTCTCACCGACATTGAACTAGCTGGCCCAAATCTCATTGCAGTTGGCAAACACGGTGTGGTTATCACAAGTACAGACGCTCAAACCTGGCAACAAGCCAGTGTGCCTACTCAAGTGCTGCTAACAGCCGTTGATTTTTATAATAGCGATTTAGGTTGGGCATGCGGCCATGATGCTACCATCATCAATACCGTAGATGCAGGTAAAACGTGGCAATTACAGCAATCATTACCAAACATGGATAAGCCATGTTTAGACATTTTATTTACTACAGACAAACAAGGGTATGCAGTCGGTGCATATGGAATGTTTTATGAAACTAACGATGGTGGCCAAACTTGGCAGAAACGTTTTTTAGATAGCCTGTTATTTGAAGAAGACCGTGAATACCTCAATGATTTAAAAGACAGTGACCCAGAAGGCTATGAAATTGAAACTGCTTCAATACTGCCGCACTTTAATCGCATCGTTAAAACCGATGAGAGTCTATTTCTAGCCGGTGAAATGGGTTTAATGGCACAAAGTGTCGACAATGGTCAAACCTGGCAGCGTCTTGAGGAGATATATATGGGCTCTTTCTTTACGTTTGCGTCAACTGCGGATCAAGGTGGGGAAGACCTAGTTGCAGGCCTTCGAGGCAACATTTTCACTCGCCAAGCAGGCAGCGAACAGTGGCAACAAATACCACACGACAATTATGCAACCGTAAATAGCGCGATTAAATACAACAACCAGTGGTTATTATTTGCCAATAGCGGGGTGATATTCCAAATTGAGGATGGCCAATTATCAGAACAACAAATGGCCGATGGTAAATCGTTACTTGATGGTGTTGTGTTTCAAGACAAACTAGTTATGGCTTCAGAAAATGGCATTAAAGTGAAGGAGTTGAATCCGTAATGCGTGGTTTTTTAGATATTTTAGAAAGAGCGGTGTTTCGTCATCGCTTATTCGCAATTATTTCCTTTGCTTTGATCACTTGTTTCTTATTATTCAAAGCAACACAAATTCAATTAGACGCGTCGTTTAATAAAAATATTCCGCTTAATCATGACTACATGAAAGTTTACACCAAACATGAAAAACAGTTTGGCGGCGCTAACAGCATTTTAATTTCTGTCTGTGATGCAGATGGTGATATTTTTAATGAGGAATTTTTCACCCAACTTAAAGCAGTTCATGATCAGCTTTACTTTATTCCGGGTGTAAATCGCCCGTTAGTTAATTCAATCTTCGCACCGAGTGCGCGTTTTGTTGAAGTAGTTGAAGATGGTTTTGCTGGCGGTCCAATTATTCCGGCAAACTTCACTGCTGATAAACGTGGTCTTGCGGTTGTAAAAGAAAACATCGAAAAAGCAAAAGTCGTTGGCCGTATGATTGCCAGTGACTATTCGTGTGCAATGGTAACCGCTCAGCTACTTGAGACTGATCCACAAACGCAAGAAAAACTCGACACTTTAGCATTTGCAGAAAAGCTAGAAACACAAGTTCGTGAACCGCTCAGTACTGACAAGGTTAGTATTCATATTATCGGTTTTGCGAAAATGGCAGGGGATGTCGCAGAGGGCGCTAAGGGCGTACTGCTATTCTTTGCTATTGCCATTGCTTTCACATTTGTGATGGTTTGGCTGTTCTGCCACTCTTTAAAACTGACAATTTTACCGATTGCCTGTTCAATCATTGCCGTTGTTTGGCAGTTGGGCTTGCTTTCAAGCTTAGGTTTTGGTCTAGACCCAATGTCAATTTTAGTGCCGTTTTTAGTGTTTGCGATTGGTGTAAGCCATGGCGTGCAAATGATCAATGACATCGGCAAAAAAGTGTCTACGGGTAGTTCAACTCGGGTTTGTTGTCAGGCAAGCTTTAGAGCACTTCTGATCCCAGGTGGTATTGCACTGCTATCAGACACAATTGGTTTTTTAACTTTACTCACCATTGATATTGGTATTATTCGTGAACTTGCTATCACCGCAAGTTTGGGTGTAGCGGTAATTATTTTCACTAATTTAATTTTATTACCTGTATGGGCATCGTACATGCGCTTTGAAGGCTCTGTGCATATTCAAGCAGGTACTCACACAGACAAACCAAATCTACTAGACAAGTTACGCGAGCTATTAGTAAAAGCGACAGACCGTAAAACGGCGGGTTTTATTATCGTCTTTACGGCTGTGTTATTTGCAGTGGGTTACTGGCAAGCTGACAAAATGCGTATTGGTGACTTGCATGCTGGTGCGCCATCTTTGCACCAAGATGCCCGCTATAACCAAGACACCTTTTTGATTTCTGATAAATACACTATTTCTTCAGATATCCTAAAAGTGATTGTAGAAGCGTATCCTGCTGCGTGTACGGAGCATGATGTTATGGAGCGTATTAGTCGTTTCCAATGGCAGATGGAAAACGTTGCAGGGGTACAATCGGCTGTGAGCTTAAGCTCAGTTGCGCAATCTGTGAACGCCGGCTTCAACGAAGGTAACTTAAAATGGCAAAGCCTGCCGCGCAATACGGCAAGTTTAGTGCAAGCTACTTCACGGGTTGAAACAAGCTCAGGTTTACTTGATGGAAACTGCTCTGTAATGCCAGTGATTATTTTCTTAAATGACCACAAAGCAGAAACGATTGACCATGTGGTAGCGAAAGTTAAAGAGTTTGCTAAGGCAGAAGAAACCGATGAATTAAAGTTTAAGCTAGCGTCAGGCCCTGTCGGTGTTATGGCCGCAACGAACGAATCGGTATCAGCTGCACAGCTACCTATGATGCTTTACGTTTACGGCGCCGTAATCCTGCTATGCTTAATTAGCTTTAGAAGTGTTAAGGCAACGGTCGCGGTTGTATTACCTCTGTACATCGTATCAACCTTAGCGCAAGCGTTGATGGTACAACTTGAAATAGGTTTAACAGTGTCGACATTACCAGTTATCGCTTTAGGTGTTGGTATTGGTGTCGATTACGGGATTTACATACTTTCATCAATGATGGGGCAGCTAAAACAAGGTGTGGCACTGGAAGTCGCTTATCGTAATGCATTAGCAGAGCGAGGTAGTGCAGTGCTGTTCACAGGTATTACCTTAGCCATTGGTGTTAGCACATGGATTTTCTCTGATCTGAAGTTCCAAGTGGATATGGGTATTCTTTTAACCTTCATGTTTTTGGTTAACATGTTGGGTGCAGTACTACTTTTACCTGCAATTGGTAGCTTCCTCTGGACTGACCAGAAAAAATAATGTGAATAATTGTGCTCCGATATGGCCAGTAATGGCCATTTATATCTATATTTTGTGAATAGATGACCAAATAGCTGAAAAGCTTAAAATGATTTCATCGAAAAGGCTGTTTATTAGCTGTAAAAGAGTTAGAATTTACCTGACTCCACGCTAATAAATGGCTGTACAAATATTCTACTAATCGATAAGTAGTATAGATTAAGGAACATACAATGACACGAAATGAAGGGCAAGCCTCGGTTATCTTAGATAATGTCTGTAAGCTGATCCAGAAAAAAGTTCACGCTGATAATGTGTTACTCGTTGAGAAATTCGCCAAAGCCTTGTACAGCAATATGTCTAAAGAGGATTTGGCTCATCGCAACGATAGTGACTTATATGGCGCTGCACTAAGCCTATGGAACTCGCTAGAAAAAAATAATTCTGATGACGCGGTTGTCCGTGTTTTCAATCCTGAAGTGGCAAAAGATGGCTGGCAGTCATCGCACACCATTGTTGAAATCATCGCGAAAGACATGCCTTTCCTCGTTGATTCTGTGCGTATGGCCATGACCCGCGCAAACATCGCTTCTCACTTATTACTTCACTCTCCGCTGAAAATCCAACGTGATAAAAATGCTAAAATCACCGGTATTTCAAGCTTAAAAGCAGAGCAAGAATCAACGTCGACAAAAACTGTGTTCTTTATCGAGATTGATCGTCAAACAGATGCAAAAGTAATTGAGTCTTTCAAAAAAGAACTTGAGTCTGTGTTAGTTGACGTATCTATCGCTGTAGAAGATTGGCAGCCAATTCGTGAAAAGCTTATTGCGGTAACGAAAGACTTACCAAAACGCCACCATAACAATAACGAAAGCGAAGTCGCAGAAACGGTAGAGTTTTTAGACTGGTTAGCTAAAGATAACTTTACGCTAATGGGTTACCGTGAGTATGAACTTTCGCCAGTGCAGGGTGATTACCAGTTAAAAGGTAAAAAAGGTACCAGCCTTGGTCTTATGAAAAACACAGACGAAGAGCATAGCCGTTTACTTTCTGAGTTACCTGAAGTAGCGCGCCAAGAAGCCCGTAGCAGCAACTTATTAATTTTAACGAAAACAAATTCAGTGTCACGTGTACATCGTCCAGCGTATATCGATTATGTAGGTATTAAGCGTTTTGATGATGAGGGCAATGTAATTGGTGAAGACCGTTTCCTTGGTTTATTCTCATCAAGCTTTTACAACAACAGCGCCGCTGATGTACCTGTACTGAAAAGTAAGATTAACCGCATTATGGAAATGTGTGACTTTGCTAAAGGCACCCATGCATACAAAGCGGTATTAAATATTTTAGAAACGTATCCACGTGATGAGCTTGTGCAAGCACGTGAAGCTGAACTACTTGAAGTTGCCATGGGCGTATTACAAGTACAAGAGCGTGATATGTGCCGTATTTTTGTGCGTAAAGACGCATATGGCCGTTTCTTCTCTTGCATGGTATATGTTCCGCGTGAGCGCTATAACACGGCACTACGTCGTGAAACGCAACGTATCTTAGCCAATGCATTTAATTCTGACGACAAAGTCGAATTTACTACTTTCTTCTCTGAGTCAACATTAGCCCGTACACATTACACGGTGCGTGTGACTGACAATAATATTGAATATAACGTGAAAGACATCGAAAACAACCTAATTGAAGCTGCCCGTACTTGGGAAGATAGACTCCAATCTGCACTACTTGAAAGCGCAGGTGAAGCACGCGGTAAAGAACTAAACCGTAAATATGCACAAGCGTTTGCAAGTGCGTATAAAGATCAGGTTTTACCAAGTGCAGCGGTTGTTGATATTGAAAAACTAGAACTTCTGAATGACGAGAACAAACTAGAAATGTTGTTCTACCGTCCACAAGAAGAAGCAAACACTAATGTTGTTCGTTTAAGCTTATTCCATAAAGATGAGCCAATCCACCTGTCTGACGTTATGCCAATGTTAGAAAACTTTGGTTTACGCGTAGTTGGTGAAACTCCTTACTCAGTGAAAACGACTGACGGTAAAGTTAATTGGATCATGGATTTCACCATGCTAATTGACAACAAGGGCATTGCTGATTTTGATAAAGTGTCAGCGCGTTTCCGTGCAGCGTTAACGAACGTGTGGAATAACCGTTTAGAAAATGATGGTTTCAACCGTTTAGTATTAATGGGTGGCTTAACAGGTCGTGAAGCGTCTATTCTTCGTGCCTACGCTAAATACATGCGTCAAATTGGTGTAACTTTCTCGCAAACTTACATCGAAAGCACATTTGCAAATTACCCACACATTGCATCGCAAATCGTTAACTTATTCACTAAAAAGTTCTCAGTTAAGAACCCAGGTAGTGAAAAGACACTTGAGAAGCTAGTTGCACAAATTAATCTTGAGCTTGAAAACGTAGCAAACCTAGATGATGACCGTATCATTCGTTTATACGTTGATATGATCAATGCAACTCTTAGAACGAACTTCTTCCAAAAAGAAGCGGATGGCCAATTTAAATCATACGTATCATTCAAAGTTCAGCCTTCTATGATCCCAGAAATGCCATTACCACTGCCTGCGTTTGAGATCTTTGTATACTCGCCGCGCGTTGAGGGTGTGCATTTACGTGGTGGTAAAGTTGCTCGTGGTGGTTTACGTTGGTCTGACCGTCGTGAAGACTTCCGTACTGAAGTACTGGGTCTTGTTAAAGCGCAACAAGTTAAAAATACGGTTATCGTGCCAGTCGGTTCGAAAGGTGGCTTCGTATGTAAACAGCTACCGACAGACCGTGAAGCATTCTTCAAAGAAGGCCAAGAGTGCTACAAGATTTTCATCCGTGGTTTATTAGATATCACAGATAACATTGAACGTGGTGAGATTGTGCCACCAGTTGATGTTGTTCGTCATGATGAAGATGACCCGTACTTAGTTGTTGCTGCCGATAAGGGTACTGCGACTTTCTCTGATATCGCAAACGGCATCGCAAATGAATATAACTTCTGGCTAGGTGATGCATTCGCATCAGGTGGCTCAGTAGGTTACGACCACAAGAAAATGGGTATCACTGCTAAAGGTGCGTGGGAATCTGTTAAACGTCATTTCCGTGAAATGGATATTGACTGTCAAACAACTGATTTCACTGTTGTAGCAATCGGCGATATGGCGGGTGACGTATTTGGTAATGGTATGTTGCTTTCTAAGCACATTCGCTTACAAGTAGCGTTTAACCACATGCATATCTTTGTTGATCCAAACCCAGATGCAGCGACATCTTACCCAGAGCGTGAGCGTTTATTTAATCTACCGCGTTCTTCTTGGGAAGATTACAACAAAGACCTTATTTCACAAGGTGGTGGCATTTTCTCTCGTGCGGCTAAATCAATTAGCTTAAGCCCAGAAATGAAGAAAATGCTTGGCACTAAGAAAGCGAGCATGACACCTAACGAGTTAATCAAAGCGGCTCTAATGATGGAGTTTGATTTACTTTGGAATGGTGGTATCGGTACTTACATCAAGAACTCTAAAGAGACTGATGCTGATGTGGGTGACCGCGCGAATGATGCACTACGTATTAACGGTTCTGAGCTTGGTGCGAAGATCTTAGGTGAGGGCGGTAACTTAGGTGCGACTCAATTAGGTCGTATCGAATTTGCTGCTAAAGGCGGTCGTGTTAACACTGACTTCATCGATAACGTTGGTGGTGTTGCGTGTTCAGATAACGAAGTAAACATCAAAATCTTACTTAATGGCCTAGTTGCTGAAGGTGACTTAACACGTAAACAGCGTGATGAGTTACTTTATTCAATGACTGATGAAGTGTCTGAGTTAGTATTAAAAGACTGTTATCGTCAAACGCATACCTTATCGATTACTCAATCAAAAGGTACGTCAACGCTTAAAGAAAAAGTACGTTTCATCCATGCCCTTGAAAAAGATGGCAAGCTTAACCGTGCAATCGAGTTTATCCCAACGGATGAAGAACTTGCAGAGCGCGCAGCAGCGGGTAAAGATTTAACTCGTCCAGAGCTTTCTGTACTTGTTTCTTACGCGAAGATGGTATTAAAAGAGTCTCTAGTGGTTGATGAAATCACTGAAAACCCTTACTACCGTCAGTTATTAGTTAAGTCGTTCCCAGTGCCACTTCGTGAGAAGTTCAACGATGCAATGGATAACCACCCACTTCGTAAAGAGATTATCGCAACGAAACTTGCAAATAACATTGTTAACGATATGGGTCTTAACTTCATGATTCGTATGCACGAAGAAACAGGTGCTAACGAAGCTGAAATCGCACTTTGCTACTCAATTGCAAAAGAAGTGTTCCAGATGCCAGAAACATGGTCATCAATTGTTGCACTTGATAATAAGATCCCAGCAGCTGTACAAACAGAAATGCTATATCAATTACGTCGTACGGTTCGTCGTGCAACACGTTGGTTCTTACGTCATCGCAATAAAGCTCAAACGATTGAGCAAGCAATTGAATTCTTTGCACCAACATTTGCTGATTTAAGTGAAAACTTAAACAGCTACATGGTTGAAAAAGAAAGCGATCGCCTAGTTAAAGCGGCAGAGAAGCTAATTGACAGCAATGTACCAAAAGCACTTGCAACACGTATTGTGTCACTATCAAGCCTATTCTCTGTAATGGACTTAGCTGAAATCGCAGATAATTCAGAGCGTAGCATTGATATGGTTTCTAATACCTACTTTAAGCTTGGTGCGCGTATGGGCTTACATTGGTTCCTTGACCAAATCACCAACCAACCAGTTGCAAACCACTGGCAAGCACTTGCTCGTGCTTCATACCGTGAAGAGTTGGATTGGCAACAACGCACATTATCAGCTGTGGTACTTAATAGCTTTGCTGCAGACAGCAAAGACATTGATGCACAAATTGATGAATGGATGGATAACCAAGATCTACTATTACAACGTTGGAAGCAGATGCTATCTGAGTTCAAAACATCGCAAAGCCATGATTTTGCGAAATTCTCAGTGGCACTTCGTGAACTAATGTTGTTAAGCCACAACTGTGACACTTCCAAATAAGTGAAAAGTCGTTAAAATACATACCCCAGCTCGCTGGGGTATTTTTTTGCCCTTAATTTGCAATGGTCCGTTTATAAACGGCTACCTTGTTTATTTTTACCTAAGGAACAAACCATGTTTTATGATCTAGCTCGCCGTTTTATGTTTACCCGTGATGCGGAGTGGGCTCATGAATTTGCACTTAATAATTTACGCCGATTTGCTCATACGCCATTGAGTGCTGCGTGGTCTCAATCTGTCCCTAATAAACCCGTTAATTTTCTAGGTTTAGAATTTAAGAACCCAGTCGGTTTAGCGGCAGGCTTAGATAAAAATGCTGAGTGTATTGATGCTTTTTCGCAAATGGGTTTTGGTTTTGTAGAAGTAGGTACTGTTACACCACGTCCGCAAGCGGGTAACGATAAACCGCGAATTTTCCGTTTGCCTGAATCAAATGCGATTATTAACCGCATGGGCTTTAACAATAAGGGCGTTGATAACCTAGTTAACAATGTTAAAGCGGCGAAATATGACGGTATTCTAGGTATTAATATTGGTAAAAATAAAGATACACCTAACGAGCAGGGTAAAGATGATTACATTCACTGTATGCGTAAAGTATTTGAGCATGCATCGTACATCACAGTAAATATTTCTTCACCGAATACCCCAGGTCTTCGTGACTTACAATATGGTGAAGCACTTGATGACTTATTGCAAAGCTTAAAGAATGAACAACTTGATCTAGTTGCTAAACATAACAAACAAGTGCCTATGCTAGTTAAGATCGCCCCTGATCTTGATGAAGTACAAATTGGCCAAGTTAGTGAGTCATTGATCAACAATAAGATCGATGGTGTTATTGCTACAAATACCACGCTTGAGCGCGCGATGGTACAAGGTCAACAATACGCAAACGAAGCGGGTGGATTATCTGGCCAACCAGTACGTCAGCGTTCAACCCACGTGGTTAGTGAGCTTAAGCGTTTAACCGAAGGTAAACTACCTATCATTGGTGTGGGTGGTATTGATGATGCGGATTCTGCAAAAGAGAAATTTGCAGCAGGTGCAGACCTTGTACAAGTTTACACTGGATTCATTTATAAAGGCCCAGAATTGGTAAAAACGATCCTAAATAGCTTATAAGGATCAGTTATCTAAGCAATTGATCATTAATAAAATGTTCTAAGAAATCATTTTATTAATGGTCTGCTTTAGTTATAATTTATGATTAAGCGCACAGTATTTATTCGTTAGGGAGGAGACATGTTACAAGCATCTAAGCAATGGAAATGGCTTGCTTGTGCGAAAAATAATCGTCTTTTGGTTGACCTTGACCAAGATATGCAACTGTGCACGCCTTACAAACTTCGCCAACTTACTGATGCTGTTTTACAAGAGCCAAACTTTAGCCTTGAAGATGCTGCATTTTATCAGCAAGTTTATCAATACCTCGAAACATTCTCACTGTGGAACCCTGCACAGCTTTGCCAAATCGCGCTAAATGCCACTGCGGTCAAATTTCATTTAAAGCCTGTACTTGCAAAAAGTTGGTTCTTTCATGAGTATCATGGCAGCCAGCCAAGTGTTGAAGCGGTTGTTAAATTGTGCTCGCAGGCACAAGAAGGTGAGTTTTTAATTGTTGATCACTCGAGCGAAGCCTCAGTGTGTATTAACCTAAGCCAACACTTTCAATTAGACGAAAACCTTTCTCTTGAACAGTTTGAAGCTATTAAGGTTTTAAATAACCGTATCCATCCTGTTTATATTCAACAAAAACAGTTCAAATCAGCCTAATATCCCTGCAAATGTTGGCGTTTTTGTTCGCCAAGCTATGCTATAATCCTGTGCAATTAGCATTTAAGGGTTTTTACTTTGCAATTTATCGCACTTACTTCTATCGGAATAGAAAATTTACTTGTTGATGAGCTTACAGCACTCGGTGCCGAAGTCTCAAAACAAACCGTGGGCTCTGTACGTTTTGAAGCAGATAGCTTGTTAGCACAAAAGATTTGTTTATCGAGCCGTTTTGCGACTCGTATCATGATGCTGATAGAAGAAAAAGAAGGCGTAAAAGACAAAGACAGCCTTTATCAATTCGCACGCTTGCAGCCTTGGCAGGAGTGGTTTGGCCCTAAACAAACCTTTGCTGTTGATTTTAGTGGTACAAATAACGACTTAAAAAATACGCAATTTTCAGGTCTAGTTGTAAAAGATGCGATTGTTGATTACTTCGCTGATTTGTTCGAACAACGTCCAGATGTTGATAAATACAATGCCAACGTTCGAGTTGTAGCAAGATTGAACCGTCAAGGTGTTGCGCTTTATATCGATTATTCTGGCCCGCGTTTATCTGAGCGTGGTTATCGTCAAGATCAAGGTAAAGCGCCGATTAAGGAGCATTTAGCTGCTGCTCTTGTAAAAAGAAGTGGTTGGCTTGAAAACGTGCAACAACCTTTATTCGATCCATGTTGTGGTTCGGGTACCATTTTAATTGAAGCCGCAAGCATGGCTCGCAATGAAGCACCGGGCTTATTCCGTGAAGGTTTTGCCTTTGAGCGCCTGCCTAGTTTCCGTATTCAAAAGTACAAAGAATTAAAAGCAGAACTAACTGCACAAATTACAGATCCTAAACTTTGGCTTATTGGCCATGATATTGACGGAAGTGTGATTGCAAAAGCGCAAGAAAACGCAGAGCGTGCAGACCTTGCTAATGTGATTAAGTTTAAACAAAGCGATGCCACTAAGTTAACCTCCGTTGCGAAACTACCTGGTGTGGTGATTTCAAACTTACCTTATGGTGAACGTTTAGGCTCAATGGCTGAGCTGGTTAACTTACACCGTAGCTTAGGTGTTGGCTTCAAAAAGCACTTTAATCATTGGAAACTTGCTTTACTTGGCACTGACGAAAGCTTATTTAAGTTATTAAAGTTAGTTAAGTTAAAACGCTATAAGTTTAAAAATGGCCCGTTAGATGTTGTATTAAATCTTTACCAACTAGACGATAAACAAGTAGAACTTAGCAAAGAAGATAAGCCAGCTCTTAACTTTGAAGGTTCAACCGCCTTTGCAAACCGTTTAAAGAAAAATAAGCAAAATTTAAAGAACTGGTTAAAGCAAAATGAAGTGAGCTGCTACCGTGTTTATGATGCGGATATTCCAGAATATAACGTAGCTGTTGATGTATACGATGATTCAGCGGTTATTTTTGAATATGCTGCACCGAAAGAAATCGACGATAATACGGCTCAAAAACGTTTGCAAGATGTGATCAGCCTGACTGCAGAGCAGTTAAATATCGCACCAGAAAATATCGCAGTTAAAGTTCGTAAAAAACAAAAAGGTGAAGAACAATATACCAAGGTAGCAAAACAAAATCGTACTCAAGTCGTTGAAGAGTTTGGCGCTAAATTCAAAGTTAATCTATTTGATTATCTAGACACTGGTTTGTTCTTAGATCACCGTTTAGCTCGTCGTTATATCCAACAAAACGCACAAGGTAAACGTTTCTTAAACTTGTTTGCTTATACGGGCAGTGCATCTGTGCATGCTGCTGTGGGTGGTGCTAAAGCCATTACCACCGTTGATATGTCAAAAACCTACTTAAAGTGGGCACAAGAAAACTTTGCCCTGAATGATATCAGCAATACACGTTATCGTTTTGAGCAAGCAGACTGCTTGAAGTGGCTTGAGTATGCACAAGGCCAATATGATTTAATTTTCTTAGATCCACCGACGTTCTCAAACTCAAAACGTATGAAAGATGCGTTTGATGTTCAGCGCGACCATATCAAACTACTTACCTGGGTTAAGAAAATTTTAAGCCCGAACGGTACGCTTATATTCTCAAACAATAAGCGTGGCTTTAGCATGGATGAAGTAGGGCTAATGGGTCTGGGTTTAAAAGCAGAAAACATTTCTGACAAGACTTTATCACCAGATTTTAAACGTAATAAGCAAATTCATAATAGCTGGCTTATTACTCATGGCTAATTTTACCCTGTACCACACTGATGGCTGTCATCTGTGTGAAATGGCCGATGAATTATTAATTGCTGCAAACGCTTCGTTTGTAGCAAAAGACATTATGGACAGTGAACAGCTGATTGAACTTTACCAAACCAGTATTCCGGTTGTGGAATCTCATCAAGGCGAGAAATTATTTTGGCCTTTTGATGCTGAGCAATTAGCGCAATTTATTGCTGATAATAAAGAATAAGAGTAGTAATCACGATGGATTTAATCAGAATAGCCAAAGCTCAACTCGCTTATGGTACGCATCCGCTACTAGATGATGCCGATGCCGTTATTGAGTCAGGAGAGCGTGTTTGTATCGTTGGTCGAAACGGTGCAGGTAAATCAACACTACTAAAAGTGCTTGATGGCCAAGTGACTTTGGATGATGGCGAAATCAACCAATTAGGCGGTATTCGCATTTCACGTTTAGAGCAAGATCCACCAAAAGGGGCGGCAGGCTCAGTATTTGATTATGTAGCGCAGGGTATGCCTGACATCGCTAACTTACTGATAGAATATCACCAAGTTAGTAATCAAATGCAAACAGACTATAACGATAAATTGCTCAACAAATTAGAGCGTTTATCTAATCAATTAGAAACTGTTGATGGCTGGCGCTTTGATACCCGTATTCAGCTCGTTTTATCTCGTTTAGAGCTAGACCCAGAAGCCAAGCTTGAATCATTATCAGGTGGTTGGTTACGTAAAGTTGCGCTTGCAAGAGCCTTGGTTAGTGAACCCGATTTACTGCTACTTGATGAGCCTACCAACCACTTAGATATGAGTAGTGTTATTTGGCTTGAGCAGTTTTTAAAAGAGTTTAAAGGCGGTATCGTTTTTATTTCTCACGACCGTGCATTCATTCGAGCAGTTGCAACCCGTATTCTTGACTTAGACCGTGGTAAGCTGGTTTCGTACCCTGGCGATTACGCGACGTACCTTGAGCAAAAAGCGCATGATTTAAAAGTAGAAGAAACACAAAACGCACTATTTGATAAACGCTTAGCAGAAGAAGAAGCGTGGATCCGCCAAGGTATTAAAGCACGTAGAACGCGTAATGAAGGCCGTGTGCGCGCTTTAAAAGAGTTACGTAAAGAGCGTAAGCAGCGTGTTGATCAGGTCGGTAAAACCGATTTCAATATTGAAACAGCGGATCGTTCAGGTAAATTAGTATTCGAAGCGAAAAACATCGGTCATGCATTTAAAGATAAAGTGATCGCGAAAGATTTCTCGACCCTTGTTATGCGTGGCGATCGTGTTGGCCTTGTCGGACCCAATGGTATTGGCAAAACAACACTGCTTAAAATTTTATTTGGTGACTTAACACCAGATAGCGGCAGTGTTAAGCAAGGTGTTAATTTAGAGTTTGCTTATTTTGACCAGTATCGTCAAAAGCTTGATGAAGAAGCCACAGTACAAGATAACGTAGCTGAAGGTAAGCAAGAAGTGATGATGGGCGGGCGCTCACGTCATGTACTTGGTTACTTGCAAGACTTCTTATTTCCACCGGCAAGAGCGCGTACGCCAGTAAAAGCACTTTCAGGTGGTGAGAAAAACCGCTTATTATTAGCAAAGTTATTTTTAAAGCCATCTAACATTATTGTTCTCGATGAGCCAACCAATGATCTTGATATTGAAACCTTAGAGCTCTTAGAAGAGATCATCAACCAATATCAGGGCACTGTGCTGATTGTAAGCCATGACCGTGAATTTATTGATAATACCTGTAATTCTGTATGGGCATTTGAAGGTAACGGCAAGATCACTGACATTGTCGGAGGCTATAGCGACTATGAAGCATATGCAGCTCATTTAGCTGAGCAAGAAAAACAACAACAGCAACAAATTAAGCAAGAAAAGCCGGCCGTTGTTAGCCAAGATAAAACACCAAAGAAAAGTAATAAACTCTCTTACAAATTAAAACTTGAATTAGAAGAATTACCCAGTAAAGTGGAACAACTTGAAAAAGCGTTAGACGCTCAGCAAGTTGTGGTTAATGACCCTGACTTTTTTAAGCAAGATGCTGCAATTACAACAGAAGCATTGAACCATTTAGCCGAGTTAGAGTCTGAGCTTGAAGTCGCTTTTGAGCGCTGGGAAGAACTCGAAGATTTAAAGAATCAGTAGTAAGGATTAAAATGAAATACAAATTACTCGCTGCCAGTATTTTAGCCACCCTAAGTACCTCAGCGATGAGCGCAACCTATAAATTAGAAGAATTAGGTGGGCTAGACGGAGCAAAACATAATTACGTAACAGATGTCAGTGAGAATGGTCATATTATAGGTATAGCCAATTCTCTTTATAGGTTACCAATTGATATCTCATATATTGATTTTACAGACTCTGCTATCAAAAATGCCTATGATGCTCGTGAATCATATTTTGAATCAATAGACAAAGAGATTACTTTTACATTAGATGATATTGAAAATAATGATGCAGTGAATACCAATGCTGATGCCCATCAGTTTATGATTGATTTTATTACAGACACTCAATCTAACCGTTTAACTAATTCAGAGTATCAGAAACTATCAAGTGTAGCTGCGACGATATACGGCTCCGAGGGTGTTTCGGAACAGGTATTATTCGATGAGCAATCACTAGATTATGATGGCTTAACGCGTTCAACTACGAACATCCTAAATGCAGTTAGTGATGATGGTGTTATGGTTGGTTGGGGGAGTGCCCCATATGAAAAAACATCGTTTACACAAACTGATGAAGATGAAGAGGAAACACATTTCTTAAGAGATTTTATTAGTCGTGCTATTGTAATTACAGAAGACGGTGTAAAAGTTGAACTTGCACCAGAGTTCGACGAGTACGGCGGTATTAGTACAGCAAATGATATTATCAAAACAACTAACGGCTATGAGGTTGTAGGTAGTGTTTCAATTGATATCGCAGTTGATCCTCTCGATGATATTACTGATAACTGTGATGGTGAAGATGAACCAGTCTCAGACTGTGTCGAAACATACAATCGAAGCTATACGGCGGGTATTTTTAACAAGCGTGCTGTTAAGTGGACGTTAGATAGCTCTTTAAACATCACTAATACAGAATTGTATGGTTTAGGTTTAACACCAGAAGATGATGAAGATTTCGCTTTTCGTAGCAACGCAATAACTCTGAACGACTCAGGTTTAATTGTGGGTACATCAGATGTTCGTTACAAAGACACCGATACTAGAATTACAATGCCAGTTATCTTTGAAAATGGTGAAGTAAAACAGTTTATAGACCAAGACGATGATTGGACTTCGGGACAAGCTTTAGCTGTAAATAATAATGATATTATTGTTGGTTATGCTGCTAAAAGAATTGACACAGCAACACGCACTAAGTTTTTTTATTATGATAAAAAAAGCGATAGTGTAGTTTTCCCATCCGATTATTTCTCTAGCTCTAGCTCAGTTGCAAACGATATTAATGATAACGGTATTATTGTTGGTGAAGGTGAAACAGATATCTATAACACCACTACTCGTCGTAGAGAAGGCTTTATTTATACGGTGGGTGATGATTCTATAGTTAATCTCAATGACTTGTTACCTTGTTATGAAGAAGATGGTGAGACTCGCTTTAAATATACGATTGCTGAAGCGAAATCAATTAACAACAATAATGAAATCTTTGGTGTTGCGACTAAAACTGTTGAAAAGACAGATTCATTCGGTAATGTTGTAGTTGATGTTGATGGCAATATCGAATATGAAAGTATTGCTGTTGCTGTTAAGTTAACACCAATTGATGGCAGTGTTGAAGAATGTCCTGCAGAAGAGATTGAACAATACGAGCGTCAATCAGCAAGCTTCCCATGGTATGCTTTATTGCTATTACCATTTGCAGCTGCACGTCGCTTCTTTAAAAAGTAATCGTTTCGTAATCGAGACTTACTAATCAATATTAAAAACCCAGCTTTAAGCTGGGTTTTTTGTCTATACTGAAATCAGTTATTTTTTATGGCGATGTATCCATGCTTTTCGGACTGAGCGTTTCCAAAGCATGTCGGTAGCAAAATAACCGATGATAGCAGCTGCAGTAGCACAAATAAGTGAGCCAACTAAAAAGGCTGGGCCAATTGTTGTAAGGCTATCTATAAACCATTGCCAGCTTGGTTCAAATTGGAAGTGCTGTTGTGGCTGAGCAAGGGCAATCGTGCCTACAATATATGAACAATAGAAAATAGGAGGCATGGTTAGTGGGTTCGTGATCCACACGGTTGCAACAGAAATCGGTAAATTTACTCGAAATGGAATAGCCAGGGCGGCTGCAAGAACCATTTGAAAAGGAACAGGGATGAACGCAAAAAATAAACCAACCGCAAATGCACCACGTGCTGAGCGTCTATTTAAGTGCCATAAATTGGCATCATGCAATAAACGACCAAAAATTCTTAAATACTTGTGTTCTTTTACCTTGTTATGATCTGGTAAAAAGCGTTGGATCGTTTTCTTAGCCATTTAAAGCAACCATTTACATCTATTTGGTTATGCAGCGGCTTTGTCATAGGCTGTTTTTTCACCCTATATACATTTGGCACTGCGGCGTTTTATATAATGAGTTTTGCTGTATTGCTAGCAGGTGCCTATTTTAAGCCTTTTTTAACTCTATTGTCAGGGTTTATTTGCGCTATTTTGGTAGTGATTTTTCATTACTTCATCTTTTACTCAATCTCTGACTGCAAAATAGATTATCAACAAAGCCGATTAGTTCGATTTGAGGTAGTTGAAACATACAGTGAACAAAGCCCTTACTACATTAAAGCAAGTCTGAAACATATTGAATCTTGCCCTACAAGCATCCGACCTGCTCCTAATGCAATGCTCAGCATTACTTCAGATAAACCAGTTACTAGTGGAGATGAATTAAGCGCAGTACTCAAACTTAAACCTTATCGGTCAGTAAAAAATTTCTACAGTTTTAATAGAGAGCGGCAAGCATTATTTGAGCGAGTATTTTATAAAGGCCGAAGCGTAGGAGAGATAAGCTATTTAAATCATCATCAATATGACTCCCTGCGTGTGAGTTACCGCACTTATATTGATAAAATTACGGCAAACACCCAATTACAATGGCTTTATTATGCGCTTTTAACCGGTGACAAAAGTAAAATAGGTTATGAAGATAAAAAGCACTTGCGTGAATTAGGATTGTCTCATCTACTTGCTATTTCGGGTCTTCATATCGGACTTATCTTCGCAGTCGGTTTTTATAGTAGTAAGTGGCTGCTAAGAGTGAGTCACTTTCGTGTAAGCCAATCAATTCAATTAAATAAGCTATTTGTTGTAATAGGGTTCAGTTGCTCGCTCGTTTATGTTTACTTAAGTGATTTTATAGTTTCTGCAAGCCGGGCGCTGCTAATGTTAGGCTGTTACCTTGTAATCTATAACTTAGGAAAAAACCCAGTGCGTTGGCGTTCAATTTTGTACGCCTTGAGTGTGGTGTTGTTTATAGACCCATTTACGCTGTTGAATCCTGGGCTCTATTTCAGTTTTTTGGCCGTTACGATCATCTTTCTACTGACTAAAAAAACAATTAATTTGTCACTTAGATTTTTAAAGCGTTTTGTACAGCTACTGCAAGTTCAATGCGCTTTATTTGTTGGTTTACTACCGCTATCCTTATATTACTTCTCAGGTACTAGCGTGATAGGTTTATTGATTAACCTTATTGCTGTGCCCTTGGTTGGTGTGCTGTTATTGCCTTTGTTGATTTTTTATAGTCTGATTTCTAGCCTACTGGATATTTCAGGTCTGTTATCACTTATCGACATTGCCCTGTATTTTAGTTATCAACTATTGCTTTCTATCCCTAATGACTGGCGTTGGTTGTCGTTCAATGAGTTTAATTTCTCATTATTGATCATCAGTTACATAACACTTCTGCTGTTGTACTTTAGCCCTAATAAATATGTGTGTTTAATTCCTGTTTGTATATATGCCGTTGATAGTAAATTACAGTCAGAAGCTAAGTTTCAGTTGGATGTGTTTGATGTCGGGCATGGCTTAATGGTGATGGTAAGAAGCAAAAATAAAGCGATAATTTATGATTTAGGCCCACAGTATTTTGGCCGTTATGATTATGTACACCGCGTATTACTTAACAACATCAATAAACAGCAGCTATCTGTGATTGCCACCATAATAAGCCACTTAGATAACGATCATTCTGGCGGTTTAGCCAGTTGGAAAGAGGCTGGCTATCAACACACTTTAGCTACTTTTCATCCTCAGGGGGTGTTAAATAAGTGCAAAACAACCACCATCAAACTTGCTGAGCTTAATATCAGAAGTTTTACAGCAAAGGTAGAAAAAGCGAGTCGCAATGACCAATCTTGCTTATTAAAAGTAACAGGTTTTAATTATTCACTTTTACTAACTGGAGATATATCAGCAGCGGCAGAAGCTAAACTTGTTGAAGAGGAGGTGGATTTACGAGCGACTATTTTAATAAGCCCCCATCATGGTAGTAATACCTCGTCAAGTTATGAATTTATAGATGCAGTAAATCCTGAAGTAGTTATCCATTCATCTGCTTACCAAGGGCAATGGCACTTTCCTCACCCAGAGGTTGTAAATCGTTATAACCAACACCATATACAGCAGTTATCGACGGCAAAGTATGGCCATATACGCATAAAATTTTATTCAGATACGTATCGCTTAGAATTTGCGCGAGAGCAGGAAAGTTATTGGTTCGAACAAGATTGACGTTTTGTTTTTACCCCCTAAAGGCTACAATAGTCGAAGTCTATGAATAAGAGAGTGTTATGGATCAAACTACATCCCAAATCTATAAGCGATTAATCAGTTATGTGGGTGATTATAAGTTAATCGCGTTTTTCGCCATTGTAGGCATGATTGGCTATTCAGCCATGGATGCATTGTTTATCAATTTAATGAAGCCCTTCATTGATGAAGGTTTAAATGATCGTAACACTGATGTTTTAACTTATGCACCATTTGTTGTGATTGCATTGGTATTAGGTCGTGGCATGTTTAACTATATGTCGTCGTACTGTTTAAGTTATGTTGGCTCTCAAGTTGTAAGAACGTTGCGCCAACAATTATTCGAACATATTTTACATCTGCCGGTGTCTTTTCATGATAAAAATTCAAATGGCGATTTAATCTCTAAAATCACCTTTGATACTGAGCAGGTTCAACAAGCCATTACCAAAGCCCTGTTAATTGTTGTTAGAGAAGGGGCGTTTGTTGTTTTCTTACTTTTTAATATGTTTTATACCAGCTGGAAGCTATCACTAATATTTTTAGTTATTATTCCGCTTGTGGCCGTGATCGTTGCCTTTGTATCGAAACGCTTTCGTATGATTTCGAAAAAAATCCAATCTGCTATGGGCCAAGTAACTCGCAGCTCAGAGCAAATGCTATCTGGTCATAAAGTGATACATGGCTTTGGTGGTCAACAGCAAGAGATATCGCAATTCTCGGCTATTAATAATCATAATCGTCAGCAGCGCATTAAAATGGATGCAACTAAAGCGTTAAGCGTTTCTGTTATCCAAATTTTGGCAGCAAGCGCGATGGCGGTGATTTTGTGGGTTGTGTCTATGCCGTCAATGATTGATACCATCAGTTCAGGTGACTTCGTATTACTAATTTCATCAATGATGATGTTACTGCGTCCACTTAAGCAACTTTCAAACGTTAATAGCGATTTACAACGTGGTATCTCTGCAGCGCAAAGTATCTTTTTGGTACTTGATGAAGAGGTAGAAAAAGACACAGGCACCTACAGCGTTGCTAAAGTAACTGGGAAAATTGAAGTGAACAATGTGACCTTTAAATACCCAACGAAAGATGAACCTGTATTAAAGAATTTATCACTTTCGATTAATGCCGGCGAAAGCATAGCATTGGTTGGCCGTTCTGGCTCAGGTAAATCGACCATCTCAAATTTATTGCCGCGTTATTATGAGCTTGAAGGTGACAGTGAAATTTTGCTTGATGGCGTCAACATTGCTGATTACAAACTGACAGACTTACGTAAGCAATTTGCACTGGTTTCACAGCAAGTGGTTTTATTTAACGACACCATCACGAATAATATTTGCTATGGCCTTGACCGCGAATTAACAAACGAGGAGTTAATGGCGGTTGCTAAGCAAGCCCATGTTTGGGAGTTTGTTAAAGACTTACCAGAAGGTTTAGATACCATGGTGGGTGAAAATGGCGTTATGTTATCAGGCGGTCAGCGTCAGCGAATAGCCATAGCACGTGCAATATTAAAAGATGCCCCTATTTTGATTCTTGATGAGGCGACATCTGCGCTTGATACTGAATCTGAAAAACTAATCCAGCAAGCACTTGATAGCTTAATGAAAGAAAAAACATCGATTGTGATAGCACACCGTTTATCAACAATAGAAAACAGTGATTGCATTTATGTCATCGACCATGGTCAAGTTATCGAAAAGGGCACGCATGGCGAGCTACTTGAAAAAGACGGTACCTATAGTGCGTTATGTAAGATGCAGTTTGGTGAGCAGTAGTGAGTGTTATTGAAAAAAGCTGGTATAAAAAGCCAGGTTTATTAAGCATTTTACTCTTGCCTTTGAGTGTGCTTTTTTGGCTTATCTCAACGCTTCGTGCTTTGTTTTATAAGCTAAATATACTTAAGGCTTTTAAAGCGCATGTTCCTGTCATTGTTGTTGGTAACATTAGTGTGGGTGGAAACGGCAAAACGCCCTTTGTTATTTGGCTTGCTGAGTACTTACAGCAGCAAGGTTTAAAAGTGGCTGTGATCAGCCGTGGCTACGGTGGTCAGTCTGATTCGTATCCACTGTTAGTGACAGAACAAACGACGACAACGCAAGCAGGTGACGAACCTGTACTTATTAAACGCCGCCTAGGCTGTGTTGTAATGGTTGGCCCTGACCGACAAGCTAGTATAAAAAAGTTAGAGCAACATGATATCGATGTCATTATTTCTGATGATGGCATGCAGCATTATAAAATGGCGCGTGATATCGAATGTTGTATTGTTGATAGTGAACGCCAATTTGGTAACGGTTTATTAATGCCTGCAGGTCCACTTCGTGAAACCAAAGCGCGCTTAAAATCGGTTGATTTAGTCATAGAAAATGGTGGCAACGCACAAAGCCGCTATGATTTAGCATCAAGCCCATTTCGAACCGTGAGTAATTCAGAACTCGCCAATTCAGTTCAAGAGAAAGGCCATGCGGTCAGTGCTATTGGTAACCCCAAACGCTTTGAAATAAGTCTTGAGCAGCAAGGCATTAACTTACTATCTACTCATCATTTTCGTGATCATTATGCCTACCAAGCAAATGACTTCAGCGATTTTGCAGATGACGCTGTATTTATGACAGAAAAAGATGCCGTTAAATGCTTTAGTTTTGCTAAACCAAATTGGTATTATTTACCTGTTGATGCAAAGCCAACAGCAGCAGTTATCGAAAAACTTAATTTATTATTAAAACAAAAAGGGATCCTCAATGGCCTTTGATACAAAATTACTTGAAATTATCGCTTGCCCAGTGTGTAAAGGTAAATTACGTCTTGACAAAGAAAATCAAGAGCTTATCAGTACCGCTGCGAAACTAGCGTACCCAATCAAAGACGATATCCCGGTGCTTTTAGAAAATGAAGCCCGTGAATTAAGCCAAGAAGAGGTTGATAAGTGGAATTCGTAGTCGTTATCCCAGCTCGCTACTCATCGACGCGTTTACCAGGTAAACCACTTGCTGATATTTGTGGTAAACCAATGATCCAACATGTTTATGAAAAAGCAGTTGCGTCAGGTGCATCACAAGTTTATGTAGCGACTGATCATCAAACAGTGTTTGATGCAGTAAAGAAGTTTACTGATAATGTATTGATGACACGTGAAGATCACCAATCAGGCACAGAGCGTTTAGCTGAAGTAGTTGAACAGTTAAAGCTTGAAAGTGACACTATTGTAGTCAATGTGCAAGGTGATGAGCCTTTACTGGCAAGCGAAAATGTATCTCAAGTTGCCATGCTACTTGCTGATTCTGATGCGCCAATGGCGACATTGAGCACCAGCATTGATGAGATAGACGATATATTTAATCCCAATTGCGTAAAAGTCATTAACGATGCAGACAACAACGCACTGTATTTTTCGCGCTCGCCTATCCCTTATCACCGTGATGCGATGATGAATGATGACCGAGAGAAGCTAAATCTTGCTGATTTTGCGCGCCATATTGGTATTTATGCTTATCGTGCTGGCTTCATTAAAGACTACATCGAGTTACCAGAATCTCGATTAGAGCTTTTAGAGTCATTAGAGCAGCTTCGCGTACTTTATCATGGTCACAAAATTAAAATCGCAAAAGCTCTGTGTGCACCGCAAGCAGGCGTAGATACCCCTGAAGACTTAGCGCGCGTTATTGCAGTGCTTGGCAACTAAAAATGCATGATGTAAACAATGTTCATCTTCATGCCAGTGAAGATGACTTCTTTGTTTTTTATAAACCAGCAGGTGTGAGCTTTCATAGTGAACAATGTGCTGGTTTTGTCGTACTTGCTGAAGAGCTTGTTAATGAGAAGCTCTACCCGGTTCATCGGCTAGATAAAGTAACATCAGGTTTAATTATATTAGCCCGTAACAAAGAAGCTGCAGCCGAATTCACTTCACTATTTTCTGATCATAAAATAAATAAGTTTTATCTCGCAGTGAGTGATGCTAAGCCTAAGAAAAAGCAAGGTTGGATAAAAGGGGATATGCAAAAAAGTCGTCGTGGTGCATTTAAGCTGTTAAAGAGCCAAGCGAATCCTGCTATCACACGCTTTTATTCAAAAAGTATTCGACCAGGGCTTCGTGCATACTTGTTAAAGCCATTCTCTGGTAAAACACATCAGCTTAGAGTCGCAATGAAAAGCTTAGGTGCGCCAATTCTAGGTGATAGTACCTATGCGGGTAGTGAAGACGAGCGCACAAACTTGCATGCCTATGCACTACAATTTAGCTATAAAGGGCAGCTTAAAGAATATCGATGCGATTACACTTTAGGTGCTCATCTTAATGAAGTTTTTAACTCAGACGAATTCAAAGAGTGGACAGCTCCTTGGACGTTGGATTGGTAAATGAAAGAAACAACACAAGACATCCGTTTTGGTGGCATTAAACGTTTATATGGTCATCAACAATTTGATTGGTTACAACAAGCACATTTTTGTGTCATTGGTATTGGTGGCGTAGGTAGTTGGGCTGCTGAAGCATTGGCTCGAACGGGTGTAGGGCAACTAACCCTCATTGATTTAGATGATATTTGTGCAACCAATGTTAATCGTCAAATTCATGCTTTAACTGGCACCGTAGGCGAAGCAAAAGTAGAAGCGATGAAAACACGTTGTGAGTTGATAAACCCAGATATCAAAATTAATGTTATTGACGATTTCATTACGCTAGATAACATTCGTGAGCATATTAAAGGCTTTGACTATGTAATTGATTGTATTGATGCTGTAAAAGAAAAAGCTGCGCTTATTGCTCACTGTAAACGCATAAAACTACCGGTTATTACCACCGGAGGAGCAGGCGGGCAAACCGACCCTAGTCAAATCAGTTTTGGTGACGTTGCAAAGACAACTCATGATCCATTGCTTGCAAAAGTACGTTATATTTTGCGAAAACAGTACAACTTTAGTAGCAATCCAAAGCGAAAATTTAACGTCGATTGTGTTTATTCTACAGAGCAGCTTGTATATCCAACCTCCGAAGGTGAGGTTTGCCAAGCAAAACAAGGTGCAGATGGTTCAATGAATATGGACTGTAATAATGGTTTTGGCTCTGCAACCATGGTAACAGGCAGCTTTGGCTTTTTTGTTGCAGCCAAAGCGATTAGAAAATACCTCGATAAAAAACAGCGTAGTTTATAAAACTTATTGTTTTTGTTCAGCCATGGTTTGAATTTTATCAACCATGGCTTTAATACCATTCCCACGAGAAGGGCTCAAATGGCTAATTAGACCGAGTCGTTCAAATTCATCATAGGCATTAATTTGCGCCGCTTGCTCCGGTGTTAGACCATTGTATAAGGCTAAAATTAAAGCCAATAGCCCTTTAACGATGCGAGTATCTGAATCGCCCGCTAAAACCAGGCTATTTTCTGTATGATCAAAGTCGATATATAGCCACACTTTACTTTCACAGCCTTTAACTAGGGCATCATCTACTTTGAGCACTTCAGGCATAACAGGTAATTGCTTACCTAAAAGCATTATTTGACGATATTTTTGCTGCCAGCCAGCAGCTGTTTCAATGTTTTTACTAACGGCTTCAAACGCTGAATTCATAACTTATCCAAAATTAATCTAATAATTCGATACTACTTTTAACGGCACTGATAAAGGCATCGACATCAGCTTTATTGTTATATAACGCAAAACTTGCTCTTACAGTACCTGGTATGCCTAAATGGCTCATAATAGGTTGCGTACAATGATGGCCACTACGTACCGCAACACCAAATCCATCCAGTAGGGTGGCTAAATCAAACGGATGTTCATCGCGATAATTAAAACTAATGTTACCAATGTTATGTATTTGGTTTGAATAGATATTAATACCATCGATAGCTGATAATTGTTTTATCGCATAGTCAAAAACTGTATGCTCATGTTGACGCATTTGCTGAAAATCTAACGATGTTAAATAATTTATTGCCTCAGTAAAGGCAATGACACCTGCAATATTGGGTGTTCCTGCTTCAAATTTACCCGGCGCATCACGAAAAGTGCTGTGTGTTAGGTTCACTGTTTCGATCATTTCGCCACCGGTTTGATATACATCGAGCGAATTTAACAGCTCAAATCGGCCATATAGGCCTCCTAAACCTGTCGGCCCGAGCATTTTATGGGCAGAAAACACGTAAAAATCACAGGAAATTTCTTGTAAATTAGGGCGTAAATGCATCGCAGCCTGCGCACCGTCAACAATAGATATAGCATTAATGGCCTTACATGCGTTAATGATCGGCGCTAAATCAGTAATATTACCAAGGGTATTTGATGCATGGGTAATAGCGACAATTTTAGGCTCTTGTTGTTTGATAAATTCACTACAGTGCACGCTATTAATAGTTAAATCATTTTCTATCGGCAAAATAATGACTTCTGCACCGGTGCGTTGTGATAATTGTTGCCAAGGGACTATGTTGGCGTGGTGTTCAATGGCTGATAGGGCAATTTTATCGCCAGGGTTAAGCCTCGAAGCCAGACCATTTGCGATTAAATTAATCGATTCGGTTGCGCCTTTGGTCCACACTATCTCATTACTTTTTACAGAAAAATAATCTGCAAGTAGCGTTCGGGTTTGTTCATAGTTGCGTGTCGCGTTTTCACTGAAAGTATGACGGCCGCGGTGCACATTGGCGTTCTCATGGCTATAAAATCGGCTAAGAGCATTAATAACTGCCTGTGGCTTTTGCGAGGTAGCCGCTGAGTCTAAATACACCAAAGGCTGCTCATTGACTGTTTCATTCAGTATTGGAAAGTCAGCACGTATTTTAGCAATGTCGAACATGGAAGGCCCTTAACAGCAAGAATGCGACGATTTTAATTACTTTGCACAAATAGACAAGTGCAGGGCAACAAAAAAGGCCGCATAGCGGCCTTTTTTAAACGCAAATTCGTATTAACGTTTGTCTGTTGGTACGTAATCGCGTGAAGTTTCACCAGTGTATAACTGACGAGGACGGCTGATCTTGTGACCAGGTTGAGAAAGCATCTCATCCCAGTGAGAGATCCAACCAACAGTACGTGACATTGCAAAGATTACAGTGAACATGCTTGTTGGAATACCGATTGCTTTTAAGATGATACCTGAGTAGAAATCTACGTTAGGGTAAAGTTTCTTCTCAACGAAGTATGGGTCTTCAAGTGCAATTTGCTCAAGCTTCATAGCGATATCAAGAAGTGGATCTTGAATGTTTAGCTCTGCAAGTACTTCGTGACATGTTTGACGCATTACTGTCGCACGTGGGTCGAAGTTTTTGTATACACGGTGACCAAAGCCCATAAGACGGAAAGGATCAGACTTATCTTTCGCTTTAGCAACGTACTCGTCGATACGGTCAACAGAGCCAATTTCTTCTAACATGTTAAGACATGCTTCGTTAGCACCACCGTGCGCAGGGCCCCATAGAGATGCGATACCAGCCGCGATACACGCGTAAGGGTTAGCACCTGAAGAACCAGCTAGACGAACAGTTGACGTTGATGCGTTTTGCTCATGGTCAGCGTGAAGCATGAAGATTTTGTCCATTGCTTTAGCAAGAACAGGGCTTACTTTGTATTCTTCAGCAGGTACTGAGAACATCATGTGTAAGAAGTTTTCAGCGAAGCTTAAGTCGTTACGTGGGTAAACAAACGGTTGACCTACATTGTATTTGTAAGCCATCGCAGCGATAGTTGGTAGTTTAGCAACTAGCTTGATTGCGCTTGTTTTACGTTGTGTTGCGTCAGTGATGTCTAAATCTTCGTGGTAGAAAGAAGAAAGAGCACCTACAACACCACACAGCATTGCCATTGGGTGAGCGTCAAAGCGGAAACCTTGGAAGAAGTTTGCGATTTTAGTATCAAGCATTGTGTTGTGCGTGATTTCTTGAGCAAACGCTTCGTATTGTTCTTTAGTCGGTAATTCGCCGTTTAATAGTAAGTAGCAAAGCTCGATGTAGTTTGATTCATCAGCTAATTGCTCGATTGGGTAACCACGGTGTAATAGAACACCTTTGCCGCCATCGATGTAAGTGATTGAAGATTCACAAGAACCGGTCGACATGAAACCTGGGTCGTAAGTGAAGTGACCGTGTGAACCTAACGTACGTACGTCGATTACGTCTTGGCCAGCAGTGCCTTGGTAAATTGGAAGTTCGATTGGATCAAGACCATCAATATGGACCGTGGCTTTCTTATCCGCCATCTATTTATCTCCTATTAAGATAACAACTCTGATTGTTATGTTCTGAATCTGTTTAAGCACATTCTTTTCATTTTAACGTGAAAGAGGGGTATAAAGTCAATTTTTATAAACATTATGCACAAATGGATAATAAATAT
Source organism: Pseudoalteromonas sp. S1650 (assembly GCF_005887195.1). Classification (NCBI taxonomy): domain Bacteria; kingdom Pseudomonadati; phylum Pseudomonadota; class Gammaproteobacteria; order Alteromonadales; family Pseudoalteromonadaceae; genus Pseudoalteromonas; species Pseudoalteromonas sp. S1650. The sequence continues at coordinate 40,071 of NZ_PNDF01000031.1, forward strand.
TCTGTCAGGATTAAATATTATACTATTGGCTAATTCGCAAACGTCTCTTACTAAACAAGAATTGTAAAAAGACCTTTGGCTATATATACTATCCAAGGTTTTATACCGTATTGTCTGTAGGTAAACTTTATTTTTACATTTGAGTTTTGCATAAGTGTGAACTTTTTGTGTATCAACACGGTTTACTTAGATAGTTCCATCGAAATTCATTTTGATGGGTTTTAGAAAAACAAGTAGATGAGCCCGATAAGGGCAAGATGGGCAAGTAACTGTGAAAAAGCAAAGACCTGTAAATCTAGATCTAACAACTATATCTATGCCGGCAACGGCTAAAGCATCAATTTTACACCGCGTCACCGGTGTTGCATTATTTTTTGCTTTAACGTTTGTCATTTGGGCTTGGTCTGAGTCTCTTTCTTCTGCAGAAGGTTTTGAATTCGTCAAGGGTCTGTTCAGCGGATTCATTGCCAAATTCATAGCATGGGGCACCATTTCTGTATTGGCGTATCACTTAATTGGTGGTATCCGTCATATCATTATGGACATGGGTCACTGGGAAGAACTTGAATCAGGTAACTTCAGCGCTAAAGTTGCATTAGCTTTAGGTGTTGTAGCTGCAATTCTAGCAGGAGTGTGGATATGGTTTTAAATCAAGCAACTCTTAAACGTGATGGTGTACAAGATTTCGTATCACTACGTGCAACAGCATTAATAATCAGCGCTTACGCGATTTTTATTATCGGCTATTTTTTATGTACGCCAGAAGTCACTTTCGAAGCCTGGCAAGGCCTATTCTCTAACCTAGCAATGAAAGGGTTTACCTTAATTACCCTAGTTTGCATCATGGTTCACACCCGTATCGGCCTTTGGCAAGTTCTTACTGACTATGTTAAATGCGCTAAATTACGTGCTGTTTTAGGCTTTGTATTAAACCTTATGGCTGTTGCTTACGTAGCAATTGGTCTAATCGTTTTATGGGGTGTTTAAGTGAATTATTCTGTTCGTGAATTTGACGCTGTAGTGATTGGTGCCGGTGGTGCGGGTATGCGCGCAGCACTAGCTATCACTGAATCAGGCAAAACCTGTGCACTTATCTCAAAAGTTTTCCCTACACGTTCTCACACTGTGTCTGCACAGGGTGGTATTACGGTTGCGCTGGGTAACTCACATGAAGATAACTGGGAATGGCACATGTACGATACTGTTAAAGGTTCCGATTTTATCGGTGACCAAGACGCTATCGAATATATGTGTAAAACAGGCCCAGAAGCTATTACTGAATTAGAAAACATGGGCTTACCATTTTCTCGTTTTGAAAATGGCCGTGTTTATCAACGTCCTTTCGGCGGCCAGTCGAAAAACTTTGGTGGTGAACAGGCTGCACGTACTGCAGCAGCAGCTGACCGTACAGGTCACGCGCTATTACACTGTTTATACCAACAGAACGTTAAAAACAAAACTAACGTATTCTCTGAGTGGTACGCACTAGATTTAGTTAAAAACAGCGACGGTCACGTTGTTGGTTGTACAGCAATCGACATCGAGTCTGGTGAAGTTGTTTACTTCAAATCAAAAGCTGTTGTTTTAGCAACAGGTGGTGCAGGCCGTATCTATGCATCGACAACGAATGCACACATCAACACTGGTGACGGTGTTGGTATGGCTACACGCGCTGGCGTTGCAATGCAAGATATGGAAATGTGGCAGTTCCACCCAACAGGTATCGCCGGTGCCGGTGTACTTGTAACTGAAGGTTGTCGTGGTGAAGGTGGTTACCTTCTAAATAAAGACGGCGAACGCTTCATGGAACGTTACGCTCCAAATGCAAAAGACTTAGCGTCTCGTGACGTTGTTGCTCGTTCAATGATGACTGAGATCCGTGAAGGTCGTGGTTGCGATGGTCCTTACGGTCCACACATCAAGCTTAAGCTTGACCACTTAGGTGAAGAAACACTTAACTTACGTCTTCCAGGCGTATGTGACCTTGCGAAAACATTCGCACACGTTGATCCGGCAAAAGAGCCAATTCCAGTTATCCCAACATGTCACTACATGATGGGTGGTGTTCCAACTAACGTAAATGGTCAAGCATTACAAATTGATGCAAACGGCCAAGAGAAAGTAGTTGAAGGTTTATTCGCTGTTGGTGAGATTGCATGTGTATCTGTACACGGTGCTAACCGCCTAGGTGGTAACTCACTACTTGACTTAGTTGTATTCGGCCGCGCAGCTGGTAACTTCTTAGGTAAGTACCTTAACGGTGTTGAAGCAGGTAAAGATGCGTCTGATTCAGACCTTGAAGCATCACTTGCGCGCTTTAACCGTTGGGAAAGCTCTAAAGCTGGCCAAGGTGAAGACCCAGTACAAATCAAGAAAGACCTACAAATGTGTATGCAACTTAACTTCTCGGTATTCCGTGAAGGTGATGCAATGGCAACAGGTCTTAAAGAGCTTAAAGAAATTCGTGAACGTCTTCAGTACGCTCGTCTTGACGACAAGTCGACTGAGTTCAACACTGCACGTATCGAATGTCTAGAGCTTGATAACTTGATGGAAACAGCTTACTCAACAGCAGTAGCTGCAAACTTCCGTACAGAAAGCCGTGGTGCACACTCTCGTTTTGACTTCCCAGATCGTGATGACGAAAACTGGTTATGTCACTCAATCTACGATCCTAAGAGCGAAGAAATGAGCAAACGTGATGTAAACTACGCGCCGAAACTGCGTGAAGCTTTCCCACCTAAAGCACGTACATACTAGGAGCGAGACGATGGCACAAGTACAATTTTCGGTTTATCGTTACAATCCAGATGTTGATAATGCACCACGTATGCAGGACTTCTCGCTAGAAACGCAAGAAGGCCAAGATATGATGGTATTGGATGCCCTTATGCAATTGAAGGAGCAAGATCCAACATTATCATTCCGTCGTTCATGCCGTGAAGGTGTGTGTGGTTCAGACGGTATCAACATGAATGGTAAAAATGGTTTAGCGTGTATCACGCCTTTATCTACGCTACTTAAAGGTGGCAAAGGTAAAATCGTAATTCGCCCATTACCAGGTTTACCTGTGGTACGTGACCTTGTTATTGACATGAGTCAGTTCTACACTCAATACGAAAAAGTTAAGCCTTACCTAATCAACGACACGCCTGCGGCGGGTGAGCGTCTTCAGTCAATCGAAGAACGTGATAAGTTAGATGGCTTATATGAGTGTATCTTATGTGCATGTTGTTCAACATCGTGTCCTTCGTTCTGGTGGAATCCAGACAAGTTCATCGGTCCTGCGGGCCTTCTTCATGCGTATCGTTTCTTGGCTGATAGCCGCGATACAGCGACTGAAGAGCGTCTTGCTGACCTTGACGATGCGTTCAGCGTGTTCCGTTGTCACAGTATCATGAACTGTGTTAGCGTGTGTCCAAAAGGTCTTAACCCGACCAAAGCAATTGGACAAATCAAATCAATGCTTTTAAACCGCGCTGTTTAAAGCTTGAATATGTAAGGTGGTTAAGTGATTAACCACCTTGTTTTTACAACAATTAATTTCTGCGCTAAAGAAAAGGGCTTATAAATGCACGAAGGTGTGATGAAGGCATGGCTAGAATCTTCTCACTTAAACGGCGGTAACGTTGCTTACGTAGAAGAGCTTTATGAAGCGTACTTAGATGATGCGACTTCTGTGCCAGAAGAATGGCGAGAAGTGTTCGAACAATTACCAAAAGTTGATGGTGTGGATGTTGACGTTAAACATTCAGAAGTTCGTTCACAATTTGCACAGCTTGCTAAAAACAAGCATAGAGAAGTAGTGGTAGCAGAGGGTGGCTCTGGTGATCCTAAACAGGTCAAGGTGCTACAACTTATTAATGCTTTCCGTTTCCGTGGTCACCAAAATGCCAACCTAGATCCATTAGGTATTTGGCAACGCGAACGTGTTCGTGATCTAGAATTAGAGTACCACGATTTATCTGAAGCTGATTTTGACCGTGAATTCAATGTGGGTTCGTTTGCTGTCGGTCGCGAAACCATGCCATTAGGTGAGCTATATCAAGCACTCAAAACGACTTATTGTGGGTCGGTTGGTGCTGAGTATATGCACATCACTTCAACTGAAGAAAAGCGTTGGTTACAACAACGTTTAGAATCAGTGCAATCACGTCCAACGTTCTCTAAAGAAGAAAAGCTACGTATCCTCAAAGGATTAACAGCTGCAGATGGTCTTGAAAAATATTTAGGGGCTAAGTTCCCTGGTGCAAAACGTTTCTCACTTGAAGGTGGTGATGCGTTAGTACCAATGCTTAAAGAACTAATTCATCGTGCAGGTGAAAGCGGACAAAAAGAAGCTGTTATTGGTATGGCTCACCGCGGTCGCTTGAACGTACTAGTGAACGTTTTAGGTAAAAACCCATCAGAATTATTCGATGAGTTCGCTGGTAAACACAAAGACACATTAGGCTCAGGTGATGTTAAATATCACATGGGTTATTCATCTGACTTTGCAACTAAGGGTGGCAACGTGCACATGGCACTTGCATTTAACCCGTCTCACTTAGAAATCGTTAACCCAGTGGTTATGGGTTCGGTACGTGCTCGTTTAGACCGTCTAGGTGATAAGTCAGGTATTAAAGCATTACCAATTACTATTCACGGTGACTCTGCAATCGCAGGTCAAGGTGTTGTACAAGAAACATTTAACTTATCGCAAACTAATGCATTTAGTTGTGGTGGTAGTATCCGTATCGTTGTAAATAACCAAGTTGGTTTCACAACGTCTAAACAGTCTGATGTACGTTCTACACCATACTGTACTGATATTGCGAAAATGGTTCAGGCACCAATTTTCCACGTTAACTCTGACGATCCTGAAGCGGTTGCATTTGTTACTCAAATCGCACTTGATTTCAGAAACCAGTTTAAACGTGATGTAGTGATTGATTTAGTATGTTATCGCCGTCATGGTCATAACGAAGCGGATGAGCCGAACGCGACTCAACCACTTATGTACCAAAAAATCAAAAAGCATCCAGTACCTCGTCTAATTTACGCAGACCAATTAGTTGCTGAAGGTTCATTCTCAGAAAATGAAGTAAAAGCACTTGCTGATGATTACCGTAACGGTTTAGACAAAGGCAACTGTGTTGTTGAAGAAATTCAACTAGAAACATCACACTCTTCTGATTGGGCTAAGTTTGTTGGTCACGATTGGGATGTTGAGTACGATGCAACAGTATCGGTTGAAAAGTTAAAAGAGCTTGGCGAAAAAGTAGCAAGCTTCCCAGAAAGCCACAAAGCACAGTCGCGCGTTAAGAAAATCTATGACGACCGTAAGCTAATGGCAACAGGTGAAAAACCACTTGATTGGGGTATGGCTGAAACACTTGCTTATGCAACCCTTGTTGATGCAGGTACAGATATCCGTTTAACTGGTCAAGATTCAGGCCGTGGTACATTCTTCCACCGTCATGCTGTTGTTCATAACCAAAAAGATGCATCAACATACTTGCCGCTGCAAAATATCAGCGAAAAGCAAGGTGCATTTGAAGTGTATGACTCAGTTCTTTCTGAAGAAGCGGTACTTGCATTTGAATATGGTTACGCAACAGCTGAACCTACGTCACTTGTAATGTGGGAAGCACAATTTGGTGACTTCGCTAACGGTGCACAAGTTGTATTTGACCAATTCTTAAGTTCAGGTGAGCAGAAGTGGGGCCGTTTATGTGGTCTTACATGTTTACTTCCACACGGTTATGAAGGTCAAGGTCCTGAGCATAGCTCGGCACGTTTAGAGCGTTTCTTACAGTTGTGTGCTGATCACAACATGCAAGTATGTGTTCCTTCAACACCTGCGCAAGTTTATGCAATGCTTCGTCGTCAATCTGTACGTCCACTTCGTCGTCCATTGATTGTTATGACGCCTAAGTCGCTACTTCGTCACCCGTTGGCAACATCTTCACTTGAAGAGTTATCTGAAGGTGTGTTCCACAATATGATCGATGAAATCGATGATATTGCAGCAGATAAAGTAGAACGCGTTGTATTCTGTAGCGGTAAAGTTTACTACGAGCTACTACAAGAGCGTCGTAAGCAAGAATTAAATAACATTGCTATTGTTCGTGTAGAACAATTATATCCATTCCCACACGCTGAGATGGATACAATCATGCAGCGTTACCAACACGTTAAAGATTTTGTTTGGTGTCAAGAAGAGCCACAAAACCAAGGTGCATGGTATTGTTCTCAACACCACTTTGTTGATGCAATCCCAGCCGGTGCTAAATTAACTTACGCAGGTCGTAAAGCATCAGCATCACCAGCGTGTGGTTACATGTCAGTGCATAATAAAGAACAACAAGCGCTCGTTGCAGATGCGCTTACTATTGAAAAGAAAGGATAAGCAATGAGCACAGAAATTAAAGTTCCTGTACTTCCTGAGTCGGTTGCTGATGCTACTGTTGCAACATGGCACGTAAGTGTTGGCGACAAAGTAAGCCGCGACCAAAACTTAGTAGATATCGAAACAGATAAAGTTGTTTTAGAAGTTGTTGCACCAAATGACGGTGTAATCACTGAAATTTCACAAGAAGAAGGTGCAACGGTACTTGGCGAACAAGTAATTGCATTACTTGGTGATGCAGATGCTGCACCAGCAAGTGACGACTCTGCACCAGCTAAATCAGAAGACGCGCCAGCTAAATCAGAAGACGCGCCAGCGGCGCAATCAGCACCAGCATCAGAAGGTAAAGAAGTGGACATTAAAGTACCTGTACTTCCAGAATCAGTCGCAGACGCGACAATTGCTACTTGGCACGTTCAACCAGGTGAAGCGGTAACACGCGACCAAAACCTTGTTGACATCGAAACTGATAAAGTTGTTCTTGAAGTTGTTGCTCAAGAAGACGGTATCATGGGTGAGCACATTCACGCTGAAGGCGAAACAGTACTTGGTGAGCAAGTAATTGGTACAGTTAAAGCGGGTGCAGCACCGGCAGCAGCAGCTCCTAAAGCTGAAGCAGCACCAGCTTGCGAATCAAATGACAGCTCTGACGTATTAACACCGTCAGTTCGTCGTTTAATCGCTGAGAAAGGTCTTGATGCATCAAAAATCAAAGGTACTGGCAAAAATGGCCGTGTAACTAAAGAAGATGTTGATACATTCTTAAAAGCACCAGCAGCAGCGCCTAAAGCAGAAGCAGCAGCGCCAGCAGCACCTATGGGTGACCGTACACAAAAACGTGTTCCTATGACTCGTTTACGTAAAACAATCGCTAATCGTCTTCTTGAAGCGAAAAACTCAACTGCAATGTTAACGACTTTCAACGAAGTTAACATGAAGCCAATCATGGACCTTCGTAAGCAGTACCAAGAAGTATTCGAAAAGCGTCACGGTATCCGTTTAGGCTTCATGTCTTTCTACGTGAAAGCAGTTACTGAAGCACTTAAGCGTTTCCCTGAAGTAAATGCGTCTATCGACGGTGATGATATTGTTTATCACAACTACTTCGACATCAGCATCGCGGTTTCTACACCACGTGGTCTTGTTACTCCAGTTCTTAAAGACTGTGACAAGCTATCAGTTGCTGAAATCGAAAAAGGTATCCGTGAGCTAGCGCTTAAAGGTCGTGACGGTAAATTATCAATTGATGATATGACAGGTGGTAACTTCACTATCACTAACGGTGGTGTATTCGGTTCATTACTATCTACACCAATCATCAACTTACCACAGTCTTCAATTTTAGGTATGCACAAAATCCAAGAGCGTCCTATGGCTGTAAATGGTAAAGTTGAAATCTTACCAATGATGTACTTAGCGTTATCTTATGATCACCGCCAAATCGATGGTAAAGAATCAGTAGGTTTCTTAGTAACAATTAAAGAGTTACTTGAAGATCCGACTCGTTTACTACTAGATGTTTAATCTGGTTGTATGAAAACTAAGCTGTGAACCTCGTTCACAGCTTTTTTTTTGCGCCTTTGGTCTAACTGGGGTTTTCATGTGGAGCCTTGGGATTTATACTAAGTGCGCAATTTGGGATAGCTGTTTATTTTGCATAAATATTCAGCTCTTTTAGTATAAAAAATTGGATAAAGCATCATGAATTTGCATGAGTATCAGGCAAAACAACTTTTTGCCGAATATGGTTTACCAGTTTCTCAAGGTTTCGCTTGCGATACACCTGAAGAAGCTGCAGCAGCTGCTGAGAAAATCGGCGGTGATATGTGGGTTGTTAAAACACAGGTTCACGCAGGTGGCCGTGGTAAAGCTGGCGGTGTTAAGCTAGTTAAAACAATCGACGAAGTTAAAGAGTTCGCTGCGAACTGGTTAGGTAAAAACTTAGTTACTTACCAAACAGACGAAAATGGTCAGCCAGTAGCTAAAATCCTTGTTGAAAGCTGCACTGACATCGCTAACGAATTATACCTTGGCGCTGTAGTAGATCGTGCTTCTCGTAAAGTTGTTTTCATGGCATCTACTGAAGGTGGTGTTGAAATCGAGCAAGTTGCAGAAGAAACTCCAGAACTAATTCACAAAGCTGAGATCGATCCACTAGTTGGTCCTCAAGCTTACCAAGCACGTGAGTTAGGCTTCAAACTAGGTTTAAACCCTACTCAAATGAAACAGTTCGTTAAGATCTTCATGGGTCTTGCTAACATGTTCAACGATTTCGATTTCGCACTATTAGAAATCAACCCGCTAGTAATCACAGACGAAGGTAACCTTCACTGTCTAGACGGTAAAATCGGTGTAGATGGTAACGCGCTTTACCGTCAACCTAAAATCCGTGAAATGCACGATCCTTCACAAGAAGACGCGCGTGAAGCTCACGCTGCAAGCTTCGAGCTTAACTACGTTGCACTAGACGGTAACGTTGGTTGTATGGTTAACGGTGCAGGCCTAGCGATGGGTACTATGGACATCGTAAACCTACACGGTGGCAAGCCAGCTAACTTCCTAGATGTTGGTGGTGGCGCAACTAAAGAGCGTGTATCTGAAGCATTCAAGATCATCTTATCTGACGACAACGTTAAAGCTGTTTTAGTTAACATCTTTGGTGGTATCGTACGTTGTGACATGATCGCAGAAGGTATCATCGGCGCAGTTAAAGAAGTAGGTGTTAACGTTCCTGTAGTAGTACGTTTAGAAGGTACTAACGCTGAACTTGGTCGTGAAGTACTAGCTAGTTCTGACCTTAACATCATCGCTGCTGAATCACTAACAGACGCAGCTGAAAAAGTTGTTGCTGCTGCGGAGGGCAAATAATGTCTGTATTAATCAATAAAGATACAAAAGTTATCTGTCAAGGTTTCACAGGTGGCCAAGGTACTTTCCACTCTGAGCAAGCGCTTGAGTACGGTACACAAATGGTTGGTGGTGTAAGCCCAGGTAAAGGCGGTCAAACGCATCTTGGTCTTCCAGTATTCAACACAGTACGTGACGCTGTTGAAGCAACTGGCGCAACTGCATCAGTTATCTACGTACCAGCACCTTTCTGTAAAGATGCAATCTTAGAAGCTATCGATGCTGGCATCGAGCTAATAGTTTGTATCACTGAAGGTATCCCAACACTAGACATGGTTGACGTTAAAGTTAAGCTTGATGAAACTGGTGTTCGTATGATCGGTCCTAACTGCCCAGGTGTTATCACTCCGGGTGAAACTAAGATCGGTATCATGCCTGGTCACATCCACAAGCCTGGTAAAGTAGGTATTGTATCACGTTCTGGTACTCTTACTTATGAAGCGGTTAAGCAAACTACTGACGCTGGTTTCGGCCAATCAACATGTGTTGGTATCGGTGGTGACCCAATCCCTGGCACTAACTTCATCGACGTTTTAGAAATGTTCGAAAAAGACGAGCAAACTGAAGCTATCGTTATGATCGGTGAAATCGGTGGTACTGCAGAAGAAGAAGCTGCAGAATACATCAAGCACAACGTGACTAAACCTGTTGTTTCTTACATTGCTGGTGTTACTGCACCTGCAGGTAAGCGTATGGGTCACGCTGGTGCAATCATCGCAGGCGGTAAAGGTACTGCTGATGAGAAATTTGCTGCATTAGAAGCTGCTGGCGTAAAAACTGTACGTTCATTAGCTGATATCGGTAATGCACTTAAAGAGAAAACAGGCTGGTAATCAGTTCTAATCTCTTAAAAAAGGCTCGCTAATGCGGGCCTTTTTTGTATTTATCCCTTTCTTATAACTCGCACGAAAATTCCACCTACAAATTAAGAATAATAATGCTTTATTTGTGAATATAAATTCTCTACACTTGTGGCTTGTATATCTGTTTTTATTAAAACATTCGACTTTAATAAGGTAAATATTACGTGCGTACCACAGAATTGGTAGATGGATTTCGCCAGTCAACTCCATACGTTAATGCTCACCGCGGTAAAACATTCGTTGTTATGCTTGGCGGAGAGGCGATCGATCAGTCTGGTTGTCGCAGCATCATCAACGATGTCGCGTTATTAACTAGTCTTGGTATTAAGATTGTTTTAGTGTTTGGTGCTCGTCCACAGTTTAACGCAGCGCTTGAACAAGTTGGCATAACTAGTCAGTTTCATAATGAGATACGGGTAACTGATAACGCAACATTTGATGTAATTAAAAAAGTTGCGGGTGCAATGCAGTTTGATATAACCGCGCGTTTATCTACGTCTTTAAGTAGTACACCTATGTCTGGCTCATTTTTAAATGTGGTGAGTGGTAATTTTGTTATTGCTCAGCCTTTAGGTGTTGATGAAGGTGTTGACTATCATCATTCAGGTAGAGTGAGACGTATTGATGTTGCGGGTATTCGCCACCAGTTAGATAACAACGGAATTGTTCTGCTTGGGCCAATAGCGGCGTCTGTTACAGGTGAAAGTTTTAACTTAACTGCTGAAGAAATTGCTACGCAAGTAGCGCTCAAGCTTCGCGCCGATAAAATGCTTGGCTTTTGTAAAGAAGCCGGTATTTTGGATGAAAATGGTGAAGCGATTGCAGAGCTAATGCCAAATGAAGCTGAGCAGCTATTAGCAAGCTATCGCAAGCAACCAGATTCATGTTTAAGTGCTACTGTATTTTTACAAGCTGCAATTGATGCTTGTCGAGGTGGCGTGCATCGTTGCCACCTTGTTAGCTATAAAGAGGATGGCGCATTACTTCAAGAGTTATTCTCTTTAGATGGTATTGGTACACAAATCGCACCACAAAGCTCTGAGCAATTACGAAGTGCCAGTATTGCTGATATTACCGGTATCATTAACCTTATTAGACCCCTTGAACAGCAAGGCTATTTGGTTCGTCGTTCTCGTGAACAGCTAGAAATCGAAATTGAACAATTTACGGTTATTGAGCGTGATGGACTTATCATAGCCTGTGCGGCTTTGTATCCGTTTGCTGATGAACAAGTAGGGGAGTTTGCAAGTTTGGCTGTCCACCCTCAGTACCGAGATGCCGACCGCGGCAGTTATCTACTGAGGTTTATTATTAATAAGGCTAAACGTGCAGGTTATTCGCATTTATTTGCTCTCACCACACGCAGTATTCACTGGTTTTTAGAGCAAAGTTTTGAAATAGTGACAGTTGAAGAGCTACCTGCGAAGAAAAAAGCGCTTTATAACCATGAACGCCGCTCTAAAGTATTGCGTCTAGATTTAACTAAGCTAGGTAATAAGAGGTGACGCATGCGTCACCTCTTATACTCTTAATATTGATAGTTAATGTGCTGATAAAAACGCACACGTAAATCTTGGCGAGTCGGATTAAACGCCAGTTCATCGGTTACTTCATTTATCGCACTTTGCACTTGATTCATAAACTTACCATAACCAATGTCATGCTTGTCTTTATCGGCTGCGGCAATCACAAAATGTAGCGAATCTACAAGTTGATCTGCATCCCAGTACTGTTGTAATTGCACTTTTTCAGAGCTGCAATCAAAGGTTAACTTTTGTAGTTCGCTGTTACTTTGCGCGTTATCAATATTGCTATTACGAACAATAGGGCGGGTACCGTTAGCGATGAAAGCGCCGAGTGTTAAGCCGCGTTTATCACATGCTCGTTTGAACGCATCAAAGATATATTGATAAAACTGCGTATAATTCTCTTCATTCAACATATGCTGAAATTGCGTTTTAATGGCACGAGTTACTGGAATCGAAAACCCAGCGTATGTCATCTCACTGTGTTCATTTGGCACATGACATTGGCGAGACTGGTAACGTGGGTATAAGCTACGTAATTTATAGCCATAGCTTTCTTTGTGACCTTTTGCTTTAGCAAATAAATCATAAGTTAGGTGTTGGTGGTCACGAATTTTAAGAGGTGGTTGGCCGCTTAGTAGCTTTTCTTGTAGTGAGTTGATCACTCTTTGCACATTATGATGAAAACTAGCCGCATGAGCGCGAATATCTTCACCGGTCGCTAAGAATAATAAACGAATTTTTTTGCATTTTTGCTCACCATCAGCAAATACATTATGTGCTTCATGGTATTGTGGGTTATAGAAAAACAAAATTTGCTTAGCGGTTTCTAAGCTATATGCCTCATCATGGTAACGAACCACTGGCAGTTTATCGTTGGCGATTAGGTGTACATTATGTAATTCATACTCATCACATAGTGCAAATAACTCCCTTGCAAGACGCTTATAAGCACAGCTCACGTTGGTGAACTGGGCAAAAAACTCATCAGTAGGTTTAAATTCAACTAACACATACTGGTTTGCACGTGCTGAGCTTGGAATATAGACTCGATGTTGATTGAGCGAAGCCATCTCTTTTCCTTATTGGTAGTGAAACTGACGGCACTATATCGCTAGTCAATGATCATTTTATTGCGTTAGAACAATTTTTTTACCGATTTTGTCCAGTCTGTGAACTATGTATTCAACAATCGACGTAATATCTTCAATAAACATGATGCAACCACTGTATGTTAGGGTTTGTTTTTGTAATAATGCATTAGTTTTGTCACCATGCAATATTCAGAGGATTATGCTCCTATGGCGGAAATTGAGAATCGCCCAAGTAACTTTATTAGAACGCGTATCGACGAAGATCTAGCAAGCGGTAAGCATGCGTCTACACACACGCGTTTTCCACCAGAACCAAACGGTTTTTTACACATTGGTCATGCAAAGTCTATTTGTTTGAATTTTGGTATCGCCCAAGATTATCAAGGTCTTTGTAACTTACGTTTTGATGATACGAATCCAGAAAAAGAAGACATCAACTACGTAAATTCGATTAAAGAAGATGTGCAGTGGTTAGGTTTCCAGTGGGATGGTGAAATTAAATATTCATCTAACTATTTCGATGCGTTATACGGCTATGCTGTTGAGCTTATCGAAAAAGGCCTAGCGTATGTGTGTTTCTTATCGCCAGATCAAGCCCGTGAATACCGTGGTACTCTAAAAGAGCCGGGTAAAAATAGCCCACACCGTGATACGCCAGTTGAAGAAAACCTAGCGCTATTCGAAAAAATGCGTAATGGTGAGTTCAAAGAAGGCGAATGTGTACTGCGTGCTAAAATCGATATGGCAAGCTCATTCATGGTATTGCGTGATCCAATTTTATACCGTGTACGTTTTGCTCATCACCACCAAACAGGTGACAAGTGGTGCATTTACCCAATGTACGACTTCACGCACTGTATTTCAGATGCGCTAGAAGGTATTACACATTCATTATGTACGCTTGAGTTCCAAGATAACCGTCGCTTATACGATTGGGTATTAGATAACATCAGCCTTGAGTGTCATCCGCAACAAATCGAGTTCTCACGATTAAATCTTGAGTACACCATTATGTCTAAGCGTAAATTAAACGACTTAGTAGTAAATGGTCATGTTGAAGGCTGGGACGACCCACGTATGCCAACGATTGCTGGTCTACGTCGTCGTGGTTATACACCTGCATCAGTGCGTGAGTTCTGTTCTCGTATCGGTATCACTAAACAAGAAAACATGGTTGAAATGGGCATGCTAGAAGCTTGTATCCGTGAAGACCTAAATGAACATGCACCTCGTGCAATGGCTGTTCTTGATCCGGTGAAGATTGTTATCGAAAACTATGACGCAGATAAAGTAGAAACATTGTCTGTAGCAAATCACCCGAATAAAGAAGAGATGGGTCGCCGTGACGTACCTTTCACTCGTGAACTTTATATCGAGCGTGAAGACTTCCGTGAAGAAGCAAACAATAAGTTTAAGCGTTTAGTTCTTGATAAAGAAGTACGTTTACGTGGTGCGTATGTAATTAAAGCTGAGCGCGTTGAAAAAGACGAAAACGGCGAAATTACAACTATCTTCTGCTCTTACGATCCTGAAACTTTGGGTAAAAACCCAAGTGATGGCCGTAAGGTTAAGGGTGTAATTCACTGGGTATCAGCGAGTGAATCTATCACAGCTGAAGTTCGTTTATACGACCGTTTATTTAACGTGCCAAACCCAGCGGCAGCAGAAGACTTTAACGCAACACTAAACCCTGAATCACTTGTGGTTCTTGAAAATGCGAAAGTTGAGCCGTCACTTGCAAATGCACAAGCAGAGCAGGGCTTTCAGTTTGAGCGTACAGGTTACTTCTGTCGTGATAGCAAAGCAGAAACATTAGTATTCAATCAAACTGTGGGTCTTCGTGATTCATGGGCAAAGATTGAACAAAAGGGCTAATACCTAATCTATTAAGTGTCTAAGCTTAATAAAAAACCCTTTCACTTTTAAAGTGAAAGGGTTTTTTTATAACTCTTAAAAGCGATTAGAAATAACCGCGAATACCCAAGCTGAAGTTACGACCAGGTAGTGGCGCTTTTTCTTTAATGAATGAGCTGTGTACGAAACCAAGTTCATCGGTTAAGTTGTCAACATTAATATAAAGCTGTGTATCAACAGGACCTAAGTCAAGTTGGTAGTTAGCTGATGCATCAAATAGGGTATAACCGTCAGTTTTTGTCTCGTAAGCAGTAATGTCAGACTGCTCAAAATAATGAGTACCGGTTAGGCTAAACTTCCAATCAGACACTGTGTACTGTAATTCAGAACCCAGTTTATTAGCCGGAATACGAGGTAAATAACCTTCATCATCTTTTAGCTTAGCCGTTGTTAAATCACCAAACACTTTAACTAGCGCATTTGGCGTCACTTGATAGTGTACGTCAAATTCAATACCGTATAATTTCGCATCTTTACTTGTGAATTGATAAACCGCCATTGCATCTTCATCTGCATCAGCTGCAGATTCTAAGCCATGCTCTTCATCAAAAACTAAACCGGTATTTTGCTGGAAGTAGTAGTTTTCAATGTCGTTATAGAAGAAGTTAACTGTGTAACCAAAGTCACCAATAAAACGACGGAAACTTAGATCAAAGTTCGTTGCAGTTTCTTGCTTGATATCTTCTGGCTCAAAATGAATTTCGCCATCTTCAATATGATAACCAAGACCTACCTCGTAAGTGCCTGTTGCGATATGAATACCGTTTGATAGTAATTCAGCACTCAGCGGCGCACGTTCTGAACGTGATACACTTAAAGCAACACTTTGACCTTCTTGATATTGCCAAATTGCACCTGCAGATAAGCTTAGGTTTGTGAAATCTTCACTGTAGTTAATGATTTCAGCTTCTTCTTCGTCATGGTGCTCTCCTTCCTCTTCATGATCGTGATGATGCTCAGCCATGCTTACAGCAGAATCGATTTGATAATCTTCAAGGCGTGCACCTAATTCAATGGTCACATCACCAAACTGGCGCTCTTCAAGAACGAATAACGCGTTTGTTTTAGTGACACTTGCTGGCGTAAAAGCTTCTTCACCATCTGCATCATAGTCAGACTCAGTGTAGTGATAACCAGCCATACCGTGCCAAAGGCCTAACTTGTGCTCTACGGTTGCACGTGCTTCGGTTGTTTTGTTTGTAAACACGGTGCCCACTGCACCATCTTCAATTTCAGCGTGTTTGTAGTCTGTGTAGCCAACGCGTAGTGAGATATTTTCAATCCAGTTATCATGAAGTGCATAGCTCATGTAGCCTTGCCAGCGGTCTTGCTCTAGCTGTGCAAATACTGATTCTTCGTGCTCTTCTTCACCTTCATGTTCGTCACGATCTTCCTCTTCTTCATGATGATGATGCTCATGAGCAGGAATACCGTAATCTGTTTCGATGCGGCCGAATGACACACCTATCGTTAGGTGATCGCCCACGTAACTAGTACCAAAGTTAACTGTTTGGCTATCGATAAAGGTGTTTTCTACGCTGTTAGCTGTTTCGTGTTCTTCATGCTCTTCACCTTCATGCTCCTCGTGCTCTTCATGTTCCTCAGGAAGCTCAAAGTTCGGTGTGTCGTAATCGTGTCCTTTACGCTTGGTACCGTCAAAATGGAAGTTGAAACCATCGTTACCGGTTTCAAGTTTTGCAGCATAGGTGTTGGTATTAGATACTGTATCGTGTGTATATTGAGCAGCACCGGTTAAAGACTCGATGTTATCGGTAGGAATACGGTTATCAACAACGTTCACCACACCACCGATAGCGCCAGAGCCATAAAGTAGAGTAGCAGGGCCGCGAAGTACTTCGATTTGCTCTGCTGCTAGGCTGTCATTTGATGTTGCGTGGTCAGGGCCGATACGAGATGCATCACTGCTATCAAGGCCATTTTGGGTGATTTTCACACGCGGACCATCTAAACCACGAATAATTGGGCTTGATGAAACTGGGCCAAAGTAGCTAGCATTAACGCCTGGTAAACCTTTTAGTGTTTCGCCTAATGTCGGTTTTGCTTTGTCTTTTAACTCATCACCGGCTAAAACATTCACAGGCGAAATCATTTCAAGACTATTTTTATGAAGCGCTGATGCATAAACAACAACCGTTTCAACTGAGGTTGGTGTAAGCGTAACCACAACATTTTGGTCTTCGCCATTAATAGCAATACGCTTATCGATGAAATTGTTTTTACTGATGTGAAGCTGACCTTTATTATCTACATCAATTTTAAACTGACCTTGTTTGTCAGTCACAACACTTTGTGATTTGCCGTGTACATGTATTTCAGCATTACTGATAGGTTGTTGGTTTTTATCTAATACTTGACCTGTGATCACAGCAGCCATTGTTGATTGGGAAAACAGCGCAGCGGCAACAGCACTAGAAAGAATTGAAACTTGCTTCATCATTACTACTTCTAAGTTTGTTGTTGAGTGTTGCGTTATATTATAACGCTGAAAATATTAATCGCAATAACGTTATACTATAACTTTACCTATACCTTAACCTAAGTCGCGATTTTATCACCATACACTATACTGAGACTGTTACACTGAGATGGCTGAATCTTATGTCTGATAAAAATAGGGTATTCAAAGCAAATTTTACTATTGCTGATTTAAGAGAGCATCGTAATCACAAAGAGGTGTTTACCACTGCTTGTGACCGTCGTGAAAGCTATCAACACTTTGTACTCAAGCTTTTAAGTTATTGCTTATTTTCACACAACGAAACAGCCATATTGAATGCAAGGTTCAGTCATGCTGAACCGGATGTGTCAATAAAAGCGCTTGATGACCACTATCAAACATGGCTTGCTGTTGACCAACCGGATATTGTGCAGCTTAATAAAATCGCGAAGCGGGTTGATGAACTGTGGGTCGTGACAACCTTAAACAACGACTGGCTTAAAGAAAATGAGCACCAGTTGGATCTGATCAATAATGGCCATTTAATTGCGTTTGATGACAGCTTCATTGAGGAATTAGCGAGTCATCTAACTAAAAATCTGCAGTGGGATGTTACGATTGATCAGCAAATGGTGAGTGTGTCAGATAAAGAAAATTTCTACCAAACGAGTAAGCTTATTTGGCATTAAAGCTCAATTTTTACCTTGCCATTGGGTTTACTACAACACAGCAATACTTCACCAGTTCTAACAAAAGCAAGCGGTTCTTGATTGTAGCTCACATCACCTTCGACTAATTTTGCACGGCATGCGCCACAATAACCTTCACGGCATTGGTAGGGTACATCTATTTTGTGTTGTTCTAGGCATTCAAGGAGAGATGAACAGCCAGAATCAAATTCAAGATTCTGGCTGTCTGTTCCTGCAAGGATAACCTCTGCAGTGGTGTTTGAGCTCATTACAGGTCGAAGTCACCAAAGTCAGATGCATCAACTTGAGAGTCAATTTGACCAACAAGGTAAGAGCTGATTTCAGCTTCTTGTGGAGCAACTTGAACGTTGTCAGATACTAACCAAGAGTTGATCCACGGAATAGGGTTACTCTTACTTTCGAACTGTGCAGGTAGGCCTACCGCAGTCATACGTGCATTAGTGATGTATTCAACGTATTGGCATAAGATATCTTTGTTAAGACCAATCATAGAACCATCTTTGAACAGGTATTCTGCCCAATCTTTTTCTTGTTCTGCTGCTTCAACAAACATCTGAATTGCTTCTTCACGACATTGTGCTGCAACGATTGCCATTTCTGGGTCGTCTTTACCTTCTTGCATAATGTTCAAGATGTGCTGTGTGCCAGATAAGTGTAGCGCTTCATCACGGGCGATTAGCTTGATGATTTTTGCGTTACCTTCCATTAATTCACGCTCAGCGAAAGCAAATGAACAAGCAAAACTTACATAGAAACGAATCGCTTCTAAGATGTTAACCGACATCATTGCAAGGTAAAGTTGCTTTTTAAGGTCAAACAAGCTGACTTTAACTTCTTCACCGTTGATCACATGTTTACCTTCACCATATAGGTTGTAAACAGAAATCATGTTAATTAAATCATCGTAGTACTTAGTTACCGCATCAGCACGCTCACTGATTTTTTCGTTGCTTACGATATCATCAAAGATAAGTTCAGGAGATTGCGTAACGTTACGAATAATGTGCGTGTATGAACGGCTGTGAATGGTTTCACTAAACGCCCATGTTTCAATCCAAGTTTCTAACTCAGGAATAGACACAATTGGTAATAACGCAACGTTAGGTGAACGGCCTTGTACACTATCAAGAAGCGTTTGATATTTTAAGTTACTTAAAAAGATGTGCTTTTCGTGTTCTGGTAACGCTTGGAAGTCAAGACGGTCTTTACTTACATCAACTTCTTCAGGACGCCAAAAGAACGAAAGTTGCTTTTCGATTAGCTTTTCGAAGATAGGGTACTTTTGTTGGTCGTAACGTGACACGTTTACCGTTTGGCCGAAAAACATCGGTTCTTGTAATTGGTTATTATGATTTCGGCTAAAAGTTGTATATGACATAGTGATTTCTCAAAAAACAGTCAGGACAAAGCGGGCTAATGAGCCCGCTTTTGTTATGTTATTAATTTAATTAGATTTTACAAGCGCCGCCTGCACAACCGTCATCTTCTACCTCTGGTGTTAACTCATCTTGAGAGTCTGATGCACCATCACGTGTGTTGTGATAGTACAGGGTTTTAACACCAAGTTTATACGCAGTCAGTAGGTCTTTTAATAGCACCTTCATAGGTACTTTACCGCCTTCGTACTTAGATGGATCATAGTTAGTGTTTGCAGAGATCGTTTGGTCAACGAATTTTTGCATAATACCAACCAGTTGTAGGTAACCATCGTTTGAAGGAATATCCCACAGTAGCTCGTAGTTATCTTTCAGATTTTCATAATCTGGCACTACTTGCTTTAAGATACCATCTTTACTTGCTTTAACACTGATATGACCACGTGGTGGCTCGATACCATTTGTCGCGTTAGAGATTTGCGATGATGTCTCTGAAGGCATAAGGGCAGATAGCGTTGAGTTACGCATACCGTGCTCTTTAATGCTCTCGCGTAATGAATCCCAATCTAAGTGAAGAGGCTCATCACAGAACTGATCTAGGTCACGTTTGTAAGTATCTGTTGGCATAATGCCTTGAGAATAGGTTGTCTCGTTAAATTTAGGACACGCACCACGTTCTTTCGCTAACTCATTTGATGCTTTCATTAGGTAATATTGAATTGCTTCAAATGTTTTGTGAGTTAGGGCATTTGCGCTGCCATCTGAGTAGCGCTTACCATTTTTTGCTAAGTAGTATGCGTAGTTAATAACACCAATACCTAGCGTACGACGACCCATAGTCGCGTTTTTAGCCGCAGGAACAGGGTAGTCTTGGAAATCAAGTAAGTTATCAAGGGCACGTACTGCAAGTTCAGCAAGCTCTTCTAATTCATCAAGTGATTCAATTGCACCTAAGTTAAACGCCGACAGCGTACAAAGTGCAATTTCACCTTCTTCATCCATTACATTGCTAAGTGGCTTAGTTGGTAGTGCAATTTCTAAACATAAGTTAGATTGACGAATTGGTGCCACAGTCGAGATGAACGGGCTGTGCGTATTACAGTGGTCAACGTTTTGTAAGTAGATACGACCTGTGCTGGCACGCTCTTGTGCAAACATTGAGAATAACTCAATCGCCTTAATACGTTTTTTACGAATTGACTCGTCTTGCTCGTATTTGATGTATAGCTCATCAAACTTCGCTTGATCTTCAAAGAACGCATCGTATAGACCCGGTACATCTGATGGGCTAAATAATGTGATGTAATCGTCTTTGATTAAACGGCTATACATTAATTTGTTGAACTGCACACCGTAGTCAAGGTGACGAACACGGTTATCATCAACACCACGGTTGTTCTTAAGAACAAGTAGGTTTTCAACTTCTAAGTGCCAAAGTGGGTAGAACAGCGTTGCTGCGCCGCCACGAACACCACCTTGTGAACAGCTCTTAACTGCTGTTTGGAAGTGCTTATAAAACGGAATACAACCTGTGTGGTACGCTTCGCCGTTACGAATAGGACTACCAAGAGCACGGATGCGACCGGCATTAATACCAATACCTGCACGTTGCGAAACATATTTAACAATCGCAGACGATGTTGCATTAATAGAATCTAGGCTATCACCACATTCAATAAGTACACATGAGCTGAACTGACGTGTAGGGGTACGTACACCTGCCATGATAGGTGTCGGTAATGAAATTTTGAATGTAGATACTGCATCATAAAAACGCTTGATGTAATCAAGGCGTGTCTCTTTTGGATAATCAGAGAATAAGCTTGCAGCCACTAAGATATATAAAAACTGTGCACTTTCGTAGATTTCACCAGTTACACGGTTTTGAACTAAATACTTACCTTCAAGTTGCTTAACAGCAGCGTAGCTGAAGTTTAAGTCACGGTTGTGATCAATGTAAGCATCTAACTCGTCAATTTCTTGTTCGGTATAATCAACAAGTAGGTGTTGATCATAACGCTTGTCTTCAACTAATTTGGTGATGTGATCGTATAAGCGTGGTGGCTCAAATTGACCATATGCTTTTTTACGTAAATGGAATACAGCTAAGCGAGCAGCGAGGTATTGGTAATCAGGCGTATCTTTAGAGATCTGATCAGCTGCTGCTTTGATGATTGTTTCATGAATGTCATCGGTACGAATGCCGTCATAAAATTGAATGTGTGATTTTAATTCAACTTGTGAGACAGACACATTCTCTAGACCTTCTGCGGCCCAAGCGATCACGCGATGGATCTTATCTAGATCAAGTGACTCTTTACGGCCGTCACGTTTGCTTACAGATAGCTGTTGGTTCATAGTTTTGCCTGTATTCCTTGGGAAATTTTAGTTGTAAGACAAAGGTATTCTTTAATGTAATTATTATTATTCAACACCAAGATAAACTAATTGAATAACATTTAGCCACAATATCTGGTGTTGTTTAAATTGCAGATCACAAGATAGTGTGGTCTGAGTTGTTTTGCAAGGGATAGAATTGCCCCAATTTGTGGATAACTATTGGATAAGCGCATTGTGTTAGTAACCATTAACCTTTGAACATTCATAGACGACGAAATTTGTAGAAATCAACAAAAGATCCAGAAAATTTACCGTTTTGAAAAATAAATTTTGACTGATTTTTTTATCATCAATGAATGCTCAAAAGTAAATCAAATCACAATATATGGTGTTTCAGTTTTTAAATGGCACTATATATGGTTAAAACCGTCAATTGGTGTTTGCCAATTGAAATCCGCTTGCCAGCCAAGTGCAGCGTCTACACTCGGTATGTAACCCCATAACGCTGTTGCGCTATACATGTTGGCTGCTTTTGCTGCTTGAATATCACGTTCAGCATCACCGATATATAAACAACGGCTCGGATCAACATCTAAGATCTCAGCAGTGTGTAATAGTGGATCCGGTGATGGTTTTGACACAGCTAATGTATCGCCACTCACAACTGCCTTTGCATCACGCAAAGAGGGAATAGCTTGCACTAAGGGCTCAGTTAAAAAGCCGGGCTTATTAGTCATAATGCCCCACTTAATATTGTTTTGCTCAAGTGCAATTAAAAGCTGTTCGATGCCGTTGAAGCATTTACTGTGCACAGCAATATCCTCGGCGTAATAGTCAAGAAGCTGTTGGCGCAAGGCGAGTTGTTCAAGTCCGGGCCATTTATCCCCAAACCCTACTTCTAATAATGCATTTGCACCGTTAGACGCAGCAGGGCGATAAACATGCTCAGCAACAGGCGCCACATTGGCGTCTGCTAACACGCGGTTTAATGCACCACCTAAGTCATCCGCGGTATCGAGTAGTGTGCCATCTAAATCAAAGATAAACGCATCAAAATCGATAGAGGGTGTTTGCACACCACTCATTAGGCTAGTTTCTCAAAGTGCAGGATGTAATTAACACTTACATCATCATTTAAGCTGTACTGCTTAGAAAACGGGTTATAGTGAAGGCCGGTACTGGCGCGTACTTTTAATCCTGCTTCTTCTGCCCATGCAATAAGCTGCGCAGGTTTGATAAACTTTTTATGGTCATGCGTACCTTCAGGCACCATTTTTAAAAGCTTTTCAGCACCGACAATAGCAAACAAGTAGGCTTTTGGTGTTTTATTTAATGTTGAAAAGAATACATCAGCGCCCGGTTTAGCAAGTTCTGCTACAGCACGAATAATAGAGGCAGGGTCTGGAACATGCTCAAGCATTTCCATACAAGTCACAACATCAAAGCGAGCAGGGTGCTCAGCAGCGAATTGCTCTGCAGGTACTTTTATATAATCAACAGGCACGCCTGTTTCTAAACTATGTAACTTAGCAACGGTGAGTGGCTCTTGGCCCATATCGATGCCGGTTACTTTAGCGCCCATACGCGCCATACTTTCACTTAAGATGCCGCCACCACAGCCAACATCTAAGGTTTCCTTATCAAATAAGCCGCCTACTTTATCAGCGACAAAATCCAAGCGAAGAGGATTTATTTCATGAAGGGGTTTGAACTCTCCGTCGCGGTCCCACCAACGTTCTGCGATGGCTTCAAACTTTGCAATTTCTGCATTATCTACATTTTGATGCTCGGTCATAAAAAACTTCCTCGTTAATCTGAGGCCATTATATAGGGGGAAATTAATAAATCGCAAAGATTTAGCGCCTGTAAATCTAAATAAATTGTGATAGCATGGTCTGGAAATAATAACTAAAGCTCTTAAGACGGCGGTTTGCCTCTTAATGAGTCAATACTGAAGGAATGTGAAATCAAATGACTGATCTCGCCAATGAAATTCTGCCAGTCAATATTGAAGATGAATTAAAAAATTCCTACCTTGATTACGCGATGAGTGTAATCGTAGGACGTGCATTGCCAGACGTACGTGACGGCTTAAAGCCAGTTCACCGCCGCGTTTTATTCGCAATGAACGAACTCAATAATGATTGGAATAAACCTTACAAGAAATCAGCACGTGTTGTTGGTGATGTAATCGGTAAGTACCACCCACATGGCGACAGCGCGGTATATGACACCATCGTTCGTATGGCGCAGCCTTTCTCATTACGCTACATGCTTGTTGACGGCCAAGGTAACTTTGGTTCTGTTGACGGTGACTCTGCGGCAGCAATGCGTTATACGGAAGTCCGTATGGCGAAAATGTCACATGAATTATTAGCTGATTTAGAAAAAGAAACGGTTGATTACGTACCGAACTACGACGGTACTGAGCAAATTCCTGACGTATTACCTACAAAAGTACCTAACTTATTAGTAAATGGTTCTTCGGGTATCGCGGTTGGTATGGCGACGAACATTCCACCTCATAACTTAACAGAAGTTATCAATGGTTGTTTAGCGCTTATTCAAAACCCTGATATGTCAATTGCTGACCTTATTGAATATATCCCAGGTCCAGATTTCCCGACTGCGGCGATTATCAATGGTAAAAAAGGCATTGAGCAAGCGTACTTAACCGGCCGTGGTAAAGTATATATCCGCGCTCGCGCTGAAATCGAAGTTGACGAAAAAACCGGTCGTGAAACAATCATCGTTCACGAAATCCCTTATCAAGTTAACAAAGCACGCCTTATCGAAAAGATCGCAGAGCTTGTTAAAGATAAGAAGATTGAAGGTATTAGCGCACTACGTGACGAATCAGATAAAGACGGTATGCGTATCGTTATCGAAATCAAACGTGGTGATGTTGGTGAAGTAATCTTAAACAACCTATATGCACAAACTCAGTTACAAACTGTGTTTGGTATGAACATGGTTGCACTGGATAACAACCAACCTAAGTGTTTCAACTTAAAAGAAATGCTTGAAGCGTTTATCGTACACCGTCGTGAAGTTGTTACACGTCGTACTGTATTTGATTTACGTAAAGCCCGTGACCGTGCTCACACGCTTGAAGGCTTAGCGATTGCACTTGCGAATATCGACCCAATTATCGAGCTTATTCGTAAGTCACCAACACCAGCAGAAGCAAAAGCGGCACTAACAGCACGTTCTTGGGAATTAGGCACTGTTAAAGCAATGCTTGAAAAAGCAGGTGAAGATAACGTAGCGCGTCCTGATTGGTTAGCGGCTGATTTAGGTATCCGTGACGGTCAGTACTATTTATCTGAGCAACAAGCACAAGCAATTCTAGACTTACGTTTACACAAATTAACGGGTCTTGAGCACGAGAAGATCTTAGACGAGTATCAAACACTTCTTGATCTAATTGCTGAGCTTTTACACATTCTTTCAAGCCCAGAGCGTTTAATGGAAGTTATCCGCGACGAGCTAGTAGAAATTAAAGAGCAATATGGTGACGAACGTCGTACTGAAATCAGTGCAGCAGCTCACGATATTAGCCTTGAAGACCTAATCAATGAAGAAGACGTTGTTGTAACGCTTTCTCACGAAGGTTACGTTAAGTATCAACCATTATCGGATTACGAAGCACAGCGTCGTGGTGGTAAAGGTAAGTCAGCAACGAAGATGAAAGATGAAGACTTCATCGAACGTCTATTAGTTGCAAATACCCACGATACAATCTTATGTTTCTCAACAGCAGGTCGCTTATACTGGTTGAAAGTATATCAGTTACCATTAGCAAGCCGTGCAGCGCGTGGTAAGCCAATTGTTAACTTATTACCTCTTGAAGCTGATGAGCGTATTACTGCTATCTTACCAGTACGTGAGTACGAAGAAGATAAATACATCTTCATGGCAACTGCGTTTGGTACAGTTAAGAAAACACCACTTACAGCATACAGCCGTCAACGTGCGAGCGGTATCATCGCTGTTAACCTAAATGAAGGCGATAGCCTAATTGGTGTTGATATCACAGATGGCACGAATGAAATCATGCTATTCACTGATGCTGGTAAAGTTGTTCGCTTTAAAGAAGCAGAAGAATCAGCAGTTGTTGATGAAAACGGTAACCCAGTTCTAGACGAAAACGGTAACCCAGAAATCCGCTTCAAAGGTGTACGTCCAATGGGTCGTACAGCAACAGGTGTTCGTGGTATTAAGATGGCTGACGACCAACGCGTTGTGTCGTTAATCGTACCTAAGTCAGATGGTGCAATCCTAACTGTGACAGAAAACGGTTACGGTAAGCGTACAGCACTTGAAGATTACCCATCGAAGAGCCGTGCAACACAAGGTGTTGTATCAATCAAAGTAAGCGAACGTAATGGCGCTGTGGTTGGTGCAGTACAAGTTGACGATAACGACGAAATCATGATTATCTCGAATCGCGGTACCTTAGTACGTACCCGTGTAAACGAGGTTTCTACGGTTGGTCGTAATACTCAAGGCGTTATTTTGATACGAACTATTGACGAAGAGCAAGTAGTTGGTTTACAACGTATCGAAGAAATCGAAGTTGATGAGCTAGAAGCCATCGAAGGCGAGGCCGTTGAAGTAGTCGATACCAATACTGAAGAAACGGGTGATAACCCACCTTCAGAATAACATTGATTTAAAAAGCGGCTTCGGCCGCTTTTTTTATCCGCACTATAATTACTGGAATGAGGCAAAGTAATGACTAAGTATAATTTTTGTGCAGGACCGGCAATGCTACCGCCGGCAGTTATGCAAAAAGCACAAAAAGAATTTATAGATTGGCAAGGTTTAGGTGTCTCTGTGATGGAAATTAGCCATCGCAGCAGCGACTTTTTAGCGCTTACCACTAAATGTGAAGCAAGCCTGCGTCGTTTAATGAATATTAGCGATGAGTTTGAAGTGTTATTTATGCACGGCGGTGGCCGTGGTCAATTCAGTGCTGTACCACTGAACCTTCACCTTGATGATAAGCCAGCCGTGTACTGTGAAAACGGTGTGTGGTCTAAAGGGGCTACTTCAGAAGCGGCAAAATTCACTGCAGTTGAAAGCATCAATGTACGTGATGATGAGCAGCAAAATGGCCAGTTCTCTATAAAACCAGCAAGCAGCTGGGAATTACCAGCTGATGCGTCATACATTCACTATTGTCCGAATGAAACCGTCGATGGCATTGAAATTTTTGACGTACCATCACACCCATCAGCACCGATTGTGGCTGATATGTCTTCGACCATTTTATCGCGCGAGTTTGACGTAAATCAGTTCGATCTTATTTACGCTGGGGCACAAAAGAATATTGGCCCGTCTGGTTTATCGATTGTTATTATTCGCAAAACACTTCTTGAGCGTGAAGGTCTTGCCAAGCCAGGTATTCTTGATTACGCCTTAGAAGCAAAACAAGGCAGCATGTATAACACGCCACCGACATTTGCGTGGTACTTAGCTGCTGAAGTATTTGAATGGCTTGAAGCAAACGGCGGCGTTAAAGCGATGGAAGAACAAAACATCGCAAAAGCAGAACTTCTTTACAGCTACATTGATAGCTCAGATTTTTACAGCAACAAAGTTGCTAAGCATTGCCGTTCGCGTATGAACGTACCGTTTAGGCTAAACGACGAATCACTGGATGATAAATTCATTAGTGAGTCAAAAGAAGCAGGCTTATTAGCCCTTGAAGGTCACCGTATTGTCGGTGGTATGCGCGCAAGCATTTATAATGCGATGCCACTTGAAGGTGTTCAAGCCTTGGTTAATTTTATGGAAAAATTCGCCAAGGAGAACAGCTAATTATGGAACAGCTTCGTCTTGAACCGATTGCAAAGGTAAATGGTAGTGTGACACTGCCAGGCTCAAAAAGTTTATCAAACCGTATTTTGTTACTAGCTGCTCTTGCAGAGGGCACAACGGTTGTTGAAAACCTACTAGATAGTGATGATATTCGTCACATGCTAGGTGCGTTAAATCTTCTAGATGTAAAGGTATCGCTTAACGAAGATAAAACAGTGGCCACCGTAGAGGGTATTGCAGGTAAATTTAAAACGCCAAGTGAGCCGCTCTTTTTAGGTAATGCTGGTACTGCTTATCGTCCACTAACAGCGGTTTTAGCTGCAGTAGATGGCGAGTACCAGCTGGTGGGTGAGCCGCGTATGGAAGAGCGCCCAATCGGCCATTTGGTAGATGCACTGCAAGCACTGGGTGGTGATGTTGAATACCTTAAGCACAAAGATTATCCACCACTGGCCATCAAAGGCGGCAAAATCAACGGTGGCAAAGTTGCAATTGATGGCAGCATTTCTAGCCAGTTCTTAACAGCGTTACTAATGGCAGCACCATTATTTAATGGCGATACAGAAATCACCATTAAAGGCACGCTGGTATCAAAGCCTTACATTGATATTACCCTAGATGTAATGAAGCGCTTTGGCGTTACTGTAAGCCATGATAACTACCAAACATTTTACGTTAAAGGCTGTCAGCAGTATCAAGCACTTGAGCGTATTATGGTTGAAGGTGATGCATCAAGCGCCTCTTATTTTGTTGCGGCGGCTGCAATAGCAGGCGGCGAAATTGAAATTAACGGGGTAGGTGCGGTATCTGTTCAAGGTGATATTGGTTTTGCCAAAGTTATGGAACAAGTAGGCGCCAAAATCGATTGGTACGATGAAAAGCTGGTAGTTCGTAAAGGCGAGCTAAACGCGGTCGATATTGATGCCAATGCAATCCCTGATGCGGCAATGACACTCGCCACTGTTGCGCTTTTCGCTGAAGGTAAAACAGCAATTCGTAATATCTATAACTGGCGTGTAAAAGAAACAGATCGCTTATATGCCATGGCGACTGAGCTTCGTAAAGTTGGTGCAGAAGTGGTTGAAGGTGAAGATTTCATCGAAATTACACCACCAGACACTTTTAACGATGTAGCGATTGATACCTATAACGATCATCGTATTGCCATGTGTTTTGCAATGGTTGCCGTTGGCGGAAAGCCGATAACCATTAACGATCCTAAGTGTACATACAAAACTTTTCCAACGTTTTTCAAAGTACTAGAGTCTGTCTCAAGTCAATAAAACAGAAGAAAATATAAAAAGTTACATTCTAAATGCGGATCTATTTCTAGAACTGGCGTATAATATCGCGGTTTTATTTTGGTGTGCATTGCAGGAGGTTATAAATGCAGGCGTTATCAATGCCCGTAATCACCATCGATGGCCCAAGTGGTTCAGGTAAAGGAACTGTTTGTCGCTTGTTAGCCGAGAAATTAGGTTGGGATGTATTAGACAGTGGAGCGATTTACCGTGTGCTGTCACTTGCAGCGCTTCATCATCAAATTGAACTAGATAATGAAGATGCGCTAGTTCCGCTAGCTGCAAACTTAGATGTACAGTTTTTGGTCGATAGCCAAACGCATACTTCTAAAATTGTCTTGGAAGGCGAAGACGTCACAACCACAATTCGTAACGAAGAAGTGGGTGCTGCGGCATCAAAAATTGCTGCATTACCACGGGTGAGAGAAGCATTATTACGTCGTCAACGTGCGTTTCGTACTGAGAGCGGCTTAATTGCCGATGGTCGTGACATGGGCACAGTTGTGTTCCCAGATGCACCATTGAAGATTTATTTAACCGCATCAGCTGAAGAGCGCGCTCGTCGTCGCTTTGCTGAGTTGAACGAACGCGGTCTTGATGTTACACTAAGTGGTCTACTTGAGGACATAAAAGCTCGCGATCACCGTGATATGACGCGTGAAGTTGCGCCGCTTGTTCCTGCAGAAGACGCCATTGAGCTCGATACAAGCGAGCTTAATGCAATGCAAGTGTTTGATAAAGTTATAACTTTACTCGACGAAGCAGTACTTGCAGGAAAGCTTCCAAAAGCTTAAAAGTAATTTATTAAGGTGCCGGCAGGAAGCCAGTGCTATTTTAACAACCCCATGCAGCATGGTTGCTAATTGGTTATTTAATTATTTAGAGACGTATAATGTCAGAAAATTTTGCGCAGTTATTTGAAGAAAGCCTTAAGGGTTTTGAAGCAGAGCAAGGCTCTATCGTTAAAGGTACTGTTATCTCAATCGAGAACAACATCGTACTTGTTGATGCTGGTCTTAAATCTGAAAGTGCAATCCCTGCTGAGCAATTCAAAAATGCTGCTGGTGAACTAGAAGTTGCTGTTGGCGACGAAGTAGATGTTGCTTTAGACGCAATCGAAGACGGTTTCGGTGAAACTATCCTTTCTCGTGAGAAAGCGAAGCGTCACGAAGCGTGGATCCGCTTAGAAAAAGCATGTGAAGAGCAAGAGACTGTTACTGGTGTTATCAACGGTAAAGTTAAAGGCGGTTTCACTGTTGAAGTTGATTCAATCCGTGCCTTCCTACCTGGTTCACTTGTTGATGTTCGTCCAGTACGTGACACAACTCACCTTGAAGGTAAAGAGCTTGAGTTCAAAGTAATCAAGCTTGACCAAAAACGTAACAACGTTGTTGTTTCTCGCCGTGCAGTTATCGAATCAGAGAACTCACAAGAGCGTGAAGAACTTCTTGCTAACCTTGTTGAAGGTCAAGAAGTTAAAGGTATCGTTAAGAACCTTACTGACTACGGTGCGTTCGTTGACCTTGGTGGTGTTGACGGTCTACTACACATCACAGACATGGCGTGGAAGCGTGTTAAGCACCCTTCAGAAATCGTTAATGTTGGCGACGAAATCGCAGTTAAAGTTCTTAAATTCGACAAAGAAAAGACTCGTGTATCTCTAGGCCTTAAACAGCTTGGCGAAGATCCATGGGCAGCTATCGCTGGTCGTTACCCAGAAGGTTCTAAGCTTTCTGGTCGTGTAACTAACCTTACTGACTACGGTTGTTTCGTTGAAATCGAAGAAGGCGTAGAAGGTCTAGTACACGTTTCTGAAATGGATTGGACTAACAAGAACATCCACCCTTCAAAAGTTGTTTCACTAGGTGACACTGTTGAAGTTATGGTTCTTGAAATCGACGAAGAGCGTCGTCGTATTTCTCTTGGTCTTAAGCAATGTATTGCTAACCCATGGCAAGAATTTGCTCGTCTACAAAACAAAGGCGACCAAGTTACTGGTAAGATCAAATCAATCACTGACTTCGGTATCTTCATCGGTCTTGAAGGCGGTATTGACGGTCTTGTTCACCTTTCAGACATTTCTTGGAACACGCCAGGCGAAGAAGCCGTACGTGAATTCAAGAAAGGCGACGAAATCACTGCTATCGTATTACAAGTTGACCCAGAGCGTGAGCGTATCTCTCTAGGTGTTAAACAAATCGAAGCTGACCCATTCAATAACTACCTGGACGCAAACAAAAAAGGTGCTATTGTTAAAGGTAAAGTGACTGAAGTTGATGCGAAAGGCGCAACTGTTGAGCTAATCGAAGGCGTTGAAGGTTACATCCGTGTAGCTGATATCGCTCAAGAGCGTGTTGAAGATGCTACTACTGTAGTTTCTGCAGGCGACGAAATCGAAGCGAAATACGTTGGTGTTGATCGTAAGAACCGCACTTTAAGCTTATCTGTTAAAGCTCTTTTCGAAGCAGAAGAGAAAGAAGTACTAGAGAAGCTTAAGAAAGAAGAGCCAGCGTTCGAAAACGCTATGGCTGCAGCATTCAAAAATGCTCAAAAAGACTAATATCTAGTCTTTTAAAATTGGAAGGGCAGTTTTGCCCTTCCTTTACCACTCTTTAAGGAAACGCTATGACTAAGTCAGAATTGATAGAACAACTTGCCGAGCAACACGCACACATCCCTGTGAAAGATGTTGAAAATGCCGTTAAAGAAATTCTTGAACAAATGGCCGGCTCATTATCTAGCTCAGATCGCATCGAGATCCGTGGCTTTGGAAGTTTCTCATTGCATTATCGTTCTCCTCGCACAGGTCGTAATCCAAAGACTGGCGAAACAGTTGAGTTAGACGGTAAGCACGTACCACATTTTAAACCAGGTAAAGAATTACGTGACCGCGTAAATGCGAGTATTGCCTAGTTTTATACAGGAGTAGTTACTTGTTTAGGGTATTAAAAATTGTATTAATTGCGCTGTGTTTATTTATTGCGTTTGTACTTGGTTCACAGAATCCACAATTGGTGCAAATCAATTATTTAATCGCCAGTAATACTTTGCCCTTAGCTGTTGTAATAAGTATCTGCTTTATTTTAGGTGTCGCAATTGGTTGTTTTATAAGCTTTACACTGTTTTCTCAGTTAAAGTGGCAAAATTATCGCTTAAAGAAAAAATTAGCGCCTGAAAAAAACAATAAAAAGCTTGTTGCTAATAAAGACACCTAATCATGATTGAGCTTCTGTTTTTACTTTTACCCGTTGCAGCCGGTTACGGTTGGATAATGGGTAAAAACAGCGCTAAAAACCAAGCTCATCAGCTTAATCGCCAAATTACCTCTGAATATTCTAAAGGCCTTAAATTTCTCTTAGACAGAGAAGAAGACCAAGGCTTAGAGCACCTTATTAATCTACTCGAAGTTGCCGCTGATTCTGTTGAACATTATTCAACGCTTGCAACTATGTTCCGCCGCCGTGGCGAACTTGACCGCGCCATTAAAATTCATGAGCTGCTATTAAAACATCCAAGCCTTGATGAGCAACAAGCTGCAACCAGCCGCTTAGAACTTGCTGAAGATTACATTATGGCAGGCTTGTTAGATGGTGCAGAAGAGCATTTAGTATGGCTTGTCAAGGCAGGCTATAAAGAAGCCTTAGAGCCAATTATTAATCTTTATTCACAAACCCGTGAATGGGAAAAGGGCATTAACATGTACGAGGCCCACAGTGAGTTGTTCACAAAACCTCAGCATGTAAAAGCGATTGCCAATTTTTACTGTGAAGCAGCCTTACAAGACAATGATACGCAAATTATGCGTAAAGCCATTAGCTTAAACCATAAAGCTATTCGCCCATTGTATGAGCTTGGCCACAGTGCTTTCACCAAAGAAGATTATGTAAAAGCAATTTACTATTGGCGCGAGCTAATTAGTCAGTTCACGTTTTTTGCGCCGGTATTTATTGAAGAATTAGCACTCAGTTATCAAAAGCTTAATTTAACGCATCAGTTTTACGAATTACTCAATGAACTGCTTGATAAAGGTGGCGTATTAATAAAAATAAAACACTGCCAAGCTTTACTTGAACAAGGCCACATAGAGCAAGCAATTAAATTTTTAACGGATAGTTTAAAGCGTCATCCGACTATTCGTGGCTTTAGCTTTTTATTACAGCTACTTGCCAAACAAAACAACGATATTAAAGATGTACTCGATCAAATTGATAAGCTAGTAACGTCTTATATCGCAACCAAACCTGATTTTCAGTGCCAACACTGTGGCTTTACCAGTCATACCATTTATTGGGTATGTCCATCTTGCAAGCACTGGGAAACAATTGTTCCAAGCCGTGGCATAGACGGTTTTTAATTCATATTAGTCCATTAGTTTTTAGGAAAGTTATGTCTGTCGAAGATTCAAAAAAAGTATTAATTGCCCTTGATTATGATGATCAACAAACAGCTCTTGCGTTTGTAAAGCAATTATCGCCTGATACGTGTCGCCTTAAAGTAGGCAAAGAAATGTTCACGTATTTTGGTCCTAGCTTTGTTAAGGAACTAATCGACTTAGGTTTTGATGTATTCTTAGACCTAAAATTTCACGATATTCCAAACACAGTGGCTAAAGCTGTAACAGCAGCTGCAAAAATGGGTGTATGGATGGTTAACGTGCATGCCTCTGGCGGCGTTGAAATGATGACTAAAGCAAAACAAGCTTTAGAGCAGTTTGGTGATGATGCTCCATTACTGATTGCAGTAACTGTACTAACCAGTATGGATGCCGCAGAACTTAGTCGTTTAGGTGTAGATAAAACGCCAGAAGAGCAAGTAATTTACCTAGCAAAGCTTGCCAAAGAATCAGGCCTTGACGGGGTAGTGTGTTCAGCACAAGAAGCGAAAAAGCTAAAAGCAGAACTCGGCGCAGACTTTAAACTGGTTACCCCTGGTATTCGCCCAGCAGGCAGCGATGCAGGTGACCAAAAGCGCATCATGACACCAAAACAAGCCGTTGAAGATGGCAGCGACTATTTAGTTGTAGGCCGCCCAATCACTAAATCGGCAGACCCAGTTGCAACACTAAAAGACATTAACGACTCACTAAAATAACTCGTTATTTTAAAATAGCCTTAAAAGAGCATTGTAAGCGTGATTTATATCGCGCTAGATACAATGCTCTTTTTGTTTGTGGCAATTTTCCTAGGTTATCTGCATTTGAGAATTAGTTAATCAAGCTCGTTTTTGGACAAAAACACGTTAGAGTATTTAATCAGTAACGCCCATATTAACGGGCAAAGTAAAAGTTGGCTAAAATCGTGAACGGAGTGAACTAAGACAACTGTTACGTGTCCCGTTCAATTGTTTGTTAGCTGGCTTTTACCATTCTCTTAAGTTCATGAAGAAACTCATTATAGCTGTTCGAGTTATTGCCTCTATTTGTAGGCATTTCATTTACAATGAATTCCCTTAAATCAGGGTCTATTTTGAAAGGACCATCTTCAACTTCTTCTTGTATAAACCCATAGCTCAGCAGCAAAGAGTACTGGGTATATAAAGCCCCTAGAAAAAATTCACTGCTTAAGTTCATAGGGGTGTCTGGTAGGAACTCATCTAACGATACATCTATAACGTCAAACCCTTCACCATCTTGATTTTTTTCAACATATACTAAAAGTAAATAACATGCTTCATCAAGAGGAGAGCGATTGCTATTAATTAGCTTATCTATAGGTCTCTGTGGACCTGTGTCATTTGAGATTGGAGAGCTACTCATCTTTGTAAAATTACTTAGGTTTTCTCTAATGTGCTTTAAGTGTTTTTCAGAAGTATCTTTATCCGCTTTATAGGAACCTATGAATTTAGATAGCTCATTTGCTATATCTTGTATCTTCTCTAGCGACTTAGCTTCTAATTCTACGCTCTCTATTAAACTTCCAAGCGTACTTATTTGATTAGCTAGACCATCGCTTTTATTTTTTTGAGAAATCGACTCTCCATACGTGTAGCCTATAGCTAATACCGCTAAAATGATAGAAACTAGTGTTCCAGCAAATGACACATATCCCAATGCCGAAGCACTTTGAGAGTTTTCAAATACGGCATACCAAAAGAACGCCTGTACGATCGTTAAAGTTATTATTAATTGAATCCACTCTCGCTTTGTAAAAGCTTTTTTATTTTGTTTTTCCATAGTTTCTTTATTTTCTCAACTAGAGATATTAATTTTAGTTGCCAGCTAACTCCACAAACAGCGGCGGCTGAAAGCCGTCCGACTACTTTGTTTTGTTAATTTATAGTAGTGACCAAACCTGTACTGAGTCATCAACTTTTTTCTTGTTAATAACAGGGTTAGCCACGTATCATTATCCACAAACTTTTAGTCTTTTTCGTATTGCATATCGATCTGAACACCGAGCAACTTAGATTCCGGAGAATCGTCTTTTAACTCTAGCGTTACCGTACCAAGTATCTCCTCAAATTCTTCTTCTGCAAGAACATCTTTTAGTGATGTTAATTGATCTTCGTTAATGGTCGCTATATATTGTTTCCCATATTCTTTAGTCAATTTTTGAGCAAGCTGTAACAATATCGCTCTTTGCCTAGGATCTATATCACTAAACATCCTACTATCATGGAAAATGCTTTGAAAATGATGAACCCTGGAATTAATTAAGTTATTCAAGTCATAGCAAAATATTTTAACTTCGTTAATCCCATCTGAAGCGTCATTTTGAATTTTCGCACTTATTTTGAAACGTTCTTGGTTATTTCCCTCGTTATTTTTAATTGAAATGCCAGCAGGTACTCCAGGATAAAACTTATTTGCAAGGTCACTAAATCCAAGATAGACCGGATGCTCTTGTTCTTTATAAGCTTCCAAATACTCGATTGTAGTAACTTCTTGGCTTGATAGTTCCTTTTGCGCCTCTGCCATTTCCCTTTTA
Source organism: Pseudoalteromonas sp. S1650 (assembly GCF_005887195.1). Classification (NCBI taxonomy): domain Bacteria; kingdom Pseudomonadati; phylum Pseudomonadota; class Gammaproteobacteria; order Alteromonadales; family Pseudoalteromonadaceae; genus Pseudoalteromonas; species Pseudoalteromonas sp. S1650. The sequence continues at coordinate 75,703 of NZ_PNDF01000031.1, forward strand.
GAATGCGCCGAAATATTCTTGTAATCTTGCAGCTTGGAAAGCTTGCTCTTTAGTTCAATTAATTGGGCATTGATTGCTGCGAAAAAGTCTAACGCTCGACTGTTTGCCAGCAACTTCATTTTCTCATCAAAAGCTTTCTGCAGTTCATTCTTGCTTTTTACTTCTTCCAAATGTGTAGCAGATAACGTCTTAAGCTCTTTAGCTAATCGTTCACTCCGTTTAGTATGAATACTTTTATGGAATGCAGTAACATTTTCGAGCGTTTGTAGCGTGCCTTCTTTAAACAGCTCAGTAATTTCACCATAAAGATTATAAACTTGCTCTAAGTCCATATCCTGATACAAGCTCATACTGTGCTTAATATTTTTGATACTAGTATTTAAGTAATAAAGCCTGTTTTTCATTTGTGACAGTTTTTCAGCCATACCATCCGCTTCCGATTGGATCGCCGCGTAGTTTTCTGCCACGTTATAGTTTTTAATGTCAGACTCTAGTTTCTTTACATCTTGTGTTAAGCGAGAAATCTCAAATTCAACATCCAAATCACCAGTGTAGTACTCCCTTATTACCGGGTCATTTTTGAACGACTTTTCGAATTTTTCTAACTCTTGATAACGCTTCCGTATGTTTCGTTTTTGATAGACATAATCAAGGTCTAATTCAAGTAAGAAGGCATTATTTACCAAGGATGAAAATGGCTGCTCTTTCGCAGTTGCGAGGCTTGATACATAACTTCCTCGGCCTGTACGATAAAAACGTGAAAGAACAGTCCTAAAAGTAAGATATGGAGAGTCTTCGGGTATATCTACAAGCATTCGCTCCATTTCAGCATTGAAAGCAGTTTGCCCGAATTCCTTTTCATTTAGATAAATCTTGTTCTGATTTTTTGCAGTACGCCTTGCGGTAAAAGTTCCATCACCAACCTTGAAGCTAAGAGTAAACTCCCATCCCGACAAATACTGTTCAAATGCTGGGATTTTGTTGGAACCAAGGCAAAAATTTACGAGCTGCAGCAACAATGACTTCCCAACACCATTATATGTATTATTTTTATCAGTTGATGTGCTCTTCCCAATAATTAGGGTTAAACCCTTGGGGTTAAAATGAACTGTGTTAAAGGATGGCTTATTCGCTTTTAGAGAAATCAACTGCATTTGACTATTTTTCCTTGTTCATTCAATTCAATCGCTCCACATGCATATAAAAAATCTAACGCTAAAATGATGTGTTCAAAATCATGACTAATGAGCAAATTTAGGTTCTTCAACTTGTCATAGATTTGTTCAGGGGTCTGTGGACGAGACAATAAATTAAGAATATTTGCGCCTAACCCCAAAAGTGACTCAGACAACCGTATGTGCTTTTGTGGACTAAGCATATTCAATCACCTTCGGGTCATAACCTTCAGGTGGCTCCTCAAAGATGTCACATGCCTCAAAAAAGAAAGCCAAAACAGCGATTACATTTCTTTCGTAATCACGCCTCTGCATATTAGACAAGTTTTTAGGCAACATTTCATCAACCATGTTTTTAAAAACTATATCGGACTCAGACAAGCCTGTAGCTATTGCAGCTTCTGCATTGTCAGTATTTAAGTGCTGTTGGTACATTTCGTTCAACGAATCTCTAGACTGCTGGCGTGAAAACTTACTATTGGTTCGAAAATAGTCATCGACATAGCCTACTTGATATGCCCCGACATTAAGGTGCATCGCAGTACTTTTACCCAATTTATTAAAGAGTATCTTGTCATAAAAATCGGGTGGTTCATTGGCTTGAGAATCAGAAAAACCGCTGTAGCTCTTAGATACATAACCTACAATTTCTGCGACGATTGAATTATCGATAAACCCAATATCTTCTGGCTTTGGATAATAACCACATATTGAAGCAATACTGTCTTCTGGCAACTCCATGAAAACATCTTCTAACTCAGAAGAAAGAAATACATCACAAATCTCCAGGCTATATTTATTCTTAACGTTATTTAGCGTTGTATAAATTTCCGGATAGGCACCATGATATTTATCGTTGAATACAAAGTAGAAGTGTTTAATTGTATACTTATGCTCATTCCCCCAATACGCTATTAGTCCGTCTAAATCCTCTTCGATTTTTGAAGTAGCGGAAGTGGGATTGCCAATCGGAGATTGAGGAGAGTAGACTTGAAAATATTTTCCCTCTGATGGGATGAATCCATCATTTTTTCTATCACCAATACGTCCTTGTGGTTTAACTTTTTTAAAGTCTTTATTTGATGCACGCATCACATCACAAAACAAATCTTCGAATGCATTTCCATTTGACTCATGTATACGCAATTTAAAAGCTTTACGTACATCTAATTTTTGTTGAACATTCATTGGCGAATTCCTTTTACTGCATCCTCGATAGTTTTTATACCCTTGGCTAGTTTAGGGCTCACAGCTTTAAAATATTAACTATAAATTTTCACTGACTGAAGGTACTACACTTCCATTAGAAATTAACATGTTTATAGCGAGCTAATCGCGCGTTTTTCTACCACAGCGTAGCTCGTTTTTCTTATTAGATTATTTCTAACAAACTTGTTAACTAATTACCAGTGTTATTAAAATTTAGGAGTTCTCGCTTTTACCTCAGGATAAAAACGAGCGATTGGGTCGTTTACTGACGATGCAAGTAATAAACTTTGACGAAATAGAAAAGCAATTGTGACCGTCCGTAGATCTCTCTTTCGAGGCATTTGCATAAACACGTTTTGGGGCAGTAATGAGTTAATCCGGAAATGTTGTTTTTGGAACAATATCTACTTTCACTTTTAAATGAATAGTACTAAAAATAACGTTAGAAAATTTACGACACATGTACGTTAAAGCTATAAACCAATAAAAATAAAAAAGAGTAAAGCTTTCGCTTTACTCTTTCAGATAATTCAATATCTTGTTAACTCGCAACTCGCAACT